>CANFIC010000131.1 GCA_947446685.1 Burkholderiales bacterium | reverse complement strand
TCAGGGCATAGGAGATCCGCTCAAAGACCTGAAAGACGAACAGGACCCCATGGCGCTCATCGGGCAACTGCACCGCTTCGGCGCTGGCTTGGCCGCGCTCAGTCAGGCGTCTGCCGGCCTGCCAGAGTGACAGCAAATGACCCCGCTCCAGGCCATCGCGCTGGCCCCGGTTCAGCGCCACGACCTGGTGTTGTCCGGCATTCAGGCCCTCACCGTACAGCGAGACGATCCGGCCTTCGATCGGCTGGGTGGGTTCATGCGGCAGATAGCGGGCGAAGCTGCGCTGGGTGAGCGGCGCGAGCCTGTCACCGACGCCGATTTCCTGCCTGGCCGTCTTGATCAGCAGCGTGGCTGGCGCTTGATCGGACTGACCGGCATGCGTCGGGCTGGCCCTTGTCAGCTCGGCCGTGCCAAGGTAGGCAGCTTCATAGCCGAGAACCTCTTTGGTGGTCGGATCGAGCAGCGGCCTGGCGTTGCGAAAGACCCGGTATTCGGTAGCCTGGCTCAGGTCACCACGGGCATAGGCCAGATCGCCGCGCGACAGCCAGACCCGACCTTCCTGGGTGGCAACGATGCGTGGCGCATCGGCCAACGCAGCGCTGTCGAAAATCAGGGCATCGTTGAGAAAGGGCTCGATCAAATGGACTGCAAGCGCCGTGGCGCCGGCCTCGTCGAGCGTTGTGGTGCGCGCCTGCGGTGATAACTTGACGAGAACCTCGGCGCCGGCCTGCGACTCGGCCGCCGCCAGGGAATTGGCAAAGCTCGCGATCAACAGGCAAAGCAGCCAAGGGCCGGAATGGCGTTGCTGCGCGAGCCTTCGATCCGGCGTTGAGTCAATGGGCATCGGGCTCTCCTGTTGCCGCTGGGCCTGTTGGTTCGGCTTGTTGGCAGGCCAGTTTCGCCAAGCTTCTGCGGCCAAGCGTCAATTCGGCGAAAATCCCCCCAAGCCGCGACGATTCTGCGCTCTAAGGGAAGCCGTCGCAATCAATCAAACATGGGCCCTGGCAGGCATTGGCTAAACAATCTGTTGCCGGGTCTTGAACGCAAACGCAATGGCGATTTTGAATATCTTGAGGTACCCGGATCCGCGTCTGCACCGGGTTGCCAAGCCGGTCCTGCTGGTCGACCAGCGCATCCGCGACCTGGCCGACGACATGCTCGAAACCATGTACGACGCCGAGGGCGTTGGCCTGGCTGCCAGCCAGGTCGATGTGCATGAACGTGTGGTCGTCATCGACACCTCGGATGAACATGACCAGCCCTATGTGTTGATCAACCCCGAATTGATTGCCAGCAGCGCTGAATTCACCGAGGCCGAGGAAGGCTGCCTGTCGGTGCCGCAGATCTACGACAAGGTGCCGCGGCATTCGCGCGTGACCGTGCGGGCGCTGGGTCGCGATGGAGTTTGGTTCGAGCTCGAAGCCGATGGCCTGCTTGCGGTCTGCATCCAACATGAAATGGATCATTTGATGGGCAAGGTCTTCGTTGAATACCTGAGCCCGCTCAAGCGCGAACGGATCAGGACCAAGATGCTGAAGAAGACCCGCGACGAACAGCCGCGCCGATAGGCATGACCGATTCCAGGACATTGCGAGTCGCTTTTGCCGGCACGCCCGAATTCGCAGCGGCCGCGCTGGCGGCATTGCCGCCGGCCGGGTTCGAGGTCCTGCTGGTGCTGACCCAGCCCGACCGCCCCGCCGGCCGCGGCATGAAGCTGCAGGCCTCACCGGTCAAACAGTTCGCGCTCAACCATGGCATCGCAGTCGCGCAGCCACGCAGTCTGCGGCTCGACGGTAAATTTCCGCTCGACGCCGAAGCGGCGCAACTGGCCCTCCAACAGGCCAGACCTGATGTGATGGTGGTGGCTGCCTATGGCTTGATCTTGCCGCAATGGGCGCTGGACCTGCCCAGGCGCGGTTGCCTGAATATCCACGCCTCGCTGCTGCCGCGCTGGCGTGGCGCGGCGCCGATCCACCGCGCGATCGAGGCCGGTGATGCCAGTACCGGCATCACCATCATGCAGATGGATGCAGGCCTGGATACCGGCGCGATGCTGCGGGTCGAAAGCCTGCCGATTGCCCCGGATGACACCCAGGCCAGCTTGCATGATCGGCTGGCGTCGCTGGGTAGCCGCATGATTGTCGAGGCCTTGCAGGCTTCGGCTATCGCCCCGCTGCAAGGGATGCCGCAGCCAATTGTTGGCATCACCTATGCCAGCAAGGTTGACAAGGCCGAAGCGCAGATCGATTGGCGCACCGATGCGCAGCAGATCGAGCGCCGTCTGCGTGCCTTTGACCCGTTTCCCGGCGGGTTGGCGATGCTGGACGGCGAGCCGATCAAATGCTGGCGCGGTGAGGTCTGCGCTGGTAGCGGCAAGCCAGGCCAATTGCTGTCGGTCGATGAGACCGGCATCGTCGTGGCTTGTGGTGAGCAGGCTTTGCGCTTGGTCGAGCTTCAGCGCGCCGGTGGCAAAAGGCTGCCAGCCCGCGCTTTCTTGCAGGCCAGGCCGCTTGCAGCGGGCGCGCAGTTCGACCTGCCGTGAATGCCCGGACAGATGCCACCTGCATTCTGTCCCGTGCGATCTGCAGTTCGTCATGCAGGTCTTTTCGGCCGGTCTGAAACAAGCCATGCTGCGCTACCTTGACTGATTGAGAACATCTCATGCTGAAGCGTTTGTTCATTACCGCTACCTTGCTGCTGGCCAGTGCGGGCTCGGCCCAGGCCTGGAGTTGGCATTTCAATTGGGGCGGGGGCGAGACCGTCAAGGGCTCGGGCGAGATCAGCAGTGAAGCACGCGAGCTCGGCCAGTTTGACGGCATAGCTTTGTCTGGCGACTTCAAGGTGCAAGTGCGCCAGGCTGAGGTCAGCAAACTCACCTTGCAGGCCGACAAGAATCTGTTGCCGCTGATCGAGACCCGTATCGTCGAAGGCAGCAAAGGCCGCATGCTGGAGATCGCCGCCAAGCGCGGCAGCAATTTGTCGGCCACCGTGACGCCGGTGATCACGCTGGAAATGCCGCGCTTGCGATCGGTTTCCATCAATGGCTCAGGCGATATGCGGGTCGAGGCGATGAAGACCCCGGAGCTTGAGGCCAACATTGCCGGTTCGGGCAAGCTCGAGTTCGTCAACTTGAGCAGCGATTCGGTGAGCTTGAAAATCGCCGGCAGCGGTGACATCCTGGCTGGCGGTCATGCTGGCTCGCTGAGCATTTCTGTGGCGGGTTCGGGCGATGTGAAGGCGTATGGACTGGAGGCCGAGGATGTCAAGATCAGCATTGCCGGTAGCGGCAACGCCGAAGTCAGCGTCAGGCGCAAACTCAAAGTGTCGATCGCCGGCAGTGGCGATGTCAGCTATGCCGGCTCGCCCGAGGCCAGCATCTCGGTGGCAGGGAGCGGCAAGGTTCGCGCGAAGCCGTAGACGACAATTCGGGCATGTCCCTGTCAATCGCTGCGCAATGGCGCCACCCGGAATTCAAGCGCGCCGCGCTCGAAATGTTGAGCATCAACCTGGGCATTTCGGCTTGGGGGCTGGTAACCGGCGTGGCGATGGTCAAGAGCGGCATGAGCGTGACCATGGCCTTGTTGATGAGTCTGCTCGTGTTTGCCGGCAGTTCGCAACTGGCGGCGTTGCCGTTGATCGCCAGTGCCGCGCCCTTGTGGGTGATTTGGGCGACGGCATTTTGTGTCAATCTGCGCTTTGTAATATTCAGCGTGCAATGGCGCATTGCATTCGGCCATCTGCCCCGGGCCAGAAGAATATTGATGGTTTACTTCGCCGCAGATCTGAACTATGTGGCTTTCCTGAGGCGCTTTCCCGACCTGTCGCCATGCCCTGAGCAGGAGCCTTATTTCTGGGGCGGCGTGGCCGTCAACTGGTCGACCTGGCAAATTCCTTCGATCGCAGGCATTTTGCTGGCCGATCATGTGCCGACTCAATGGGGCCTGGGCTTCGCCGGCGTGCTGGCCTTGCTGGGTCTGCTCTACACCATGCTGAATGACCACAGGGCCTGGGTGACCGCGGCAATTGCTGGTTGCGCAGCAATCGCTGCCTATGGCCTGCCTTTGCATTTGAATATCGTGGTGGCGATCGCCGCAGCGGTCAGCGCCGGCCTGCTGCTTGAACAATGGCAGCCTGATACGCGCCCCGGCGCCGAGGGCAGTCGATGAGCGAGACTGAGACAGCGCTGGCGATTCTGGGCCTGGGCGCAATCACATTGCTGACGCGTTGCTTCTTCTTGATCAGCAACCAGTCGCGGCCATTGCCGGATTGGCTCAAACAGGGCCTGCGCTATGCCCCGCTGGCTGCCTTGGCGGCTGTTATCCTGCCCGAAATTTTCATCACCCAAGGTCATTTGATCGACCAATGGAAAGATCCCAGGCTCTTTGCCGCGGCAGTTGGTACGGCCTATTTCTTCTGGCGTCGGGGCATCCTCGGCACCATTTTGAGTGGCACGGCAGTGATGCTTTTGTTGCGCATCGGTCTGGGTTGGTAAGCTCACCGGATTGTCAATTCCAAGCAGGTGTCCATGAACGTTCTCCGATTTTCCGATCTGATTGCTGCCGGCAATGTGGCTGGCAAGCGCGTTTTCATCCGCGCTGATCTCAATGTGCCGCAGGACGCTGCCGGCAATATCACCGAAGACACGCGCATCCGAGCCAGCCTGCCCTGCATAGAACACGCGTTGCAGGCCGGTGCAGCGGTGATGGTGACTTCACATCTGGGGCGCCCGACCGAGGGCGAGTTCAAGCCCGCTGATTCATTGGCGCCGGTGGCCAAGCGCTTGGGCGAGTTGCTGGGCCGCGAAGTGATTTTGCAGACCGACTGGGTTGACGGCGTTGCCATCGTTCCGGGGCAGTTGCTGCTGCTGGAAAACTGCCGCCTGAACCTGGGTGAAAAGAAGAACAGTGAAGTCTTGGCGCGCAAGATGGCCGCGCTTTGCGACATCTTCGTTCATGACGCTTTTGGCACCGCCCACCGCGCCGAAGCTTCGACCTATGGCATTGCCCAATATGCACCGATCGCCTGTGCCGGCCCCTTGCTGGCGGCCGAGATCGACGCTATCTCCAAGGCGCTGGCCAAGCCGCAGCGGCCCTTGATTGCAATCGTTGCCGGCTCCAAGGTATCGAGCAAGTTGACGATTCTGCGGGCTTTGTCGGCCAATGTCGACGGGTTGATCGTCGGCGGTGGCATTGCCAATACTTTCATGTTGGCGGCTGGCTTGAAGATCGGCAAATCGTTGGCCGAGCCGGACCTGCTCGATGAAGCGCGGGCCGTGATCGCTGCGATGCAGGCCCGCGGTGCAGCGGTACCTATCCCTGTCGACGTGGTGGTCGCCAAACGTTTTGCCGCCGATGCTGAAGCCATGGTCAAAGCTGCCGACGATGTCGCCGACGATGATCTGATCCTTGACATCGGGCCCCGCACTGCCGCGCTGCTGGCCGAGCAGTTGAAGGCTGCCGGCACCATTGTCTGGAACGGGCCGGTCGGCGTCTTCGAATTCCCTGCGTTTGCCCATGGCACCGAAACGATCGCGCGGGCGATTGCAGCCTCCGATGCCTTTTCGATCGCCGGCGGCGGCGACACCCTGGCGGCGATCGCCAAATATGGCATCGAGCATGACATCGGCTATATCTCCACCGGCGGCGGCGCCTTCCTCGAGGTCCTCGAAGGCAAGACCCTGCCCGCCTTCGAGATTCTGAGCAAGCGCGCCCAAGGGTGACTGCTCACCCTTGGGCGGCTTGCGAAGGCCTGGACGCATGCTTGCGGCCGGGCTGAGCCGGCGCGCGCTCCCAGGTTCTCGCCCTTTGCCGGCTCGTCTTGCCTTCCTGCAAGTTCTCGTCCCGCAACTGCCGGCTGGCCTTGATATGCGCTGAGCAGCGCTGCTTGGTCGCCGGTTTGATTTCAGGCCCTTGAGCCTGGCATCCCGGCTTGCATTGCTGCAGTTGAACAAGGGCTGTTCATTGACCAGAGGCAAGGTACTGGCAGCTACAACCATGACCTGCCTTCAACCCAGCGCAGACTTTTTCTTGATTTCCAGGATGAAGCGTACTCAAGTCGCGCCGGGATTTTGCTTTGTCATTGCCCTGTGCCTTGTTTGGGTTGAACCAGTTATCAAGTGATCTGCTTTTTGGGGGGGTAAGTGAAATTACCAATGACCCGAACCTGTCATAGATCAATGTCTTGAAACACCCTGGGGATACCCTCGATTGGGCCGGATTGCGATGAAAAGTTCAACGACATCCCGAAAGCGAGCGAAGGCAGGACGAGTCTCTCGCAGCGCTTTGTAACTGACAACAACGACTGAAAGGTCTGCGATATGAAATCCCTGAATTTCCCTCGAGTGATGAAGGTCTGCCTGCTTGCCCTTGGCGCGATGTTCATGTCCCAGTCTGTGCTGGCGATCGACGAGGCCGCCGCGCAGGCCTTGGCCAAGAAGAATGATTGCCTCAAGTGCCACTCGGTCGAAAAGGAAAAGAAGGGTCCTTCGTACAAGAAGATCTCGGCCAAGTACAAGGGCAAGGCCGATGGGGAAGCAAGCATCATCAAAAACATAACCACCGGCCCCAAAGTCAAGCTTGATGACGGCTCTGAAGAAGACCACAAGATCATCAACACCAAGGATGAAGCCGCGATGAAGAACCTGGCTCAGTGGATCTTGTCCCTGTAGCAACAGGCCTGGCTCGGCGCGACCGCGCCGGCCGCGTTCGCCCGCAGAGGCGCCATACAAGAATAACAAAATAAGAGAGTTATCCATGCGTGTGAAAGATCTTGCAAGGACCGCTTGGGCCGCTTGCCTCAGTCTTGCGTTGGCGCTGATGATGTTGAGTCCGGCCGCTGCGGCCAGCGCAACGGGACTGCTCGACAACGCGGGCTGTCTGAGTTGTCACAACGGACAGACCCAGAAACTCGAGGTGCTTGACGCACAAGGCAAGTTACAGCCGATGCTCGCCGTGGCGCCTGCCAAGTACGCCTCCAGCGTCCACGCCGAGATGCAATGCGTTGCCTGCCACCTTGGTATCACCGACCAGCCTAAAGTCGGTGCCGGGCACCAACTGGCCAGCGCAGCCGCTGGCAAGTCGGCCAGCTGTTCTGATTGCCACCGCAAACTCTGGGATGCAGCCAAGCAAGACAACAGCGCAACTGCCAAGCCGCGGCTGGGCTTGGTTGCCGAGAACATCAGCGCTTACGACAAGTCCTTCCACGCGCGGCCGAGCAAGGCTGACAAGGCCAAGGTGAACGCGACCTGCGACGGTTGCCACGACACGCACAGTTTCAACATTCCCACCAAGAACAGTCCGGCCCACGCCGAGTGGCGCCTTCAGAGCGCGGCGATGTGCGGCGAGAAATGCCACAGCGACGAGTTGGAGGAATACAGCGCATCGATCCACGGCAAGGAGGCGCTCGGCAAACACAATTTGAAAGCGGCGGTTTGTACCGACTGCCACTCAGCCCATGAGGTCGGCAACACCTCGATCGGGTCGGTCAAGCTGGCGATCACAGCGAGTTGCGGCAGTTGCCACGAAGACAATTACAAGTCTTACAAGGCCACTTACCATGGTCAGATCAGCACGTTGGGCTATGCAAATACAGCCAAATGCTTTGATTGCCATGGCAGCCACGGCATTCTGGCGGTCAAGGATCCGGACTCCAAGGTTCATCCCGACAATCGGTTGGAAACCTGCAAGACCTGCCACAACGGCAAGAAGGACATCGGCGTTGCAACAGCCGGTTTCGCCACTTTCCAACCGCATGCGACGACCAATGACTTTGCACGCTATCCACAGGTCTGGATCGGCTGGCAGATCATGGTTCAGCTGCTGGTCGGCACGTTCGGCTTCTTCTGGTTGCACACGCTGCTGTGGTTCTATCGTGAATACACCGACCGCAAGCAGGCGAAGCTGCGTCCCCATGTGAAGCTGACGGCATTGCCGACTGCGCAACAGGGCAAGCATATCCAGCGCTTCAGCCGTACCTGGCGTATTGCCCACATCACCTTCGCGCTCAGTCTGATGATCCTCACGCTGACCGGGATGCCCTTGTTCTATCCCGATGTGGCCTGGGCACCGGTTGTGATGAAGGCGCTCGGTGGTCCCGCAATGGCCGGGCTGATCCACCGGATCAATGCGGTGGTCTTTGCCGGCGTGTTCTTCTGGCACATCATCTACATGGCGGTGGGCATCTATCGCAAGCGCGCCACCTGGCGCTGGTTCGGGCCCGATTCAATGATCCCGAATTTGCAGGACGCCAAGGACATGCTCGCCATGTTCAAGTGGTTCTTCGGCAAGGGGCCGCGTCCTGTATTCGACCGCTGGACCTATTGGGAGAAGTTCGACTATTGGGCGCCATTCTGGGGTGTGACGATCATCGGTGTCAGCGGCTTGATGATGTGGTTGCCTGGCCTCACGGCGACCTACTTGCCCGGCTGGGTTTTCAATGTCGCTGCGATCTTCCACGGTGAAGAAGCCTTCCTCGCGGTGGTGTTCCTGTTCACCGTGCACTTCTTCAACAATCACTTCCGCCCTGACAAGTTCCCGATTGATATCGTGATGTTCACCGGCACGATGAGCTTGGAGCATTTCAAGCGCGAACACGCGGTGCAGTACCAGCGGCTGGTTGATAGCGGTGAACTCTCGAAGCACTTGATCGATGCGCCCTCAGCGCCGATGACCCTCGCTTCAAAACTGTTGGGTTTTACCCTGATCGCGATCGGCCTGACGCTGTTGTCGGGGGTTGCTGTCGGCTTCTTTGGTGGCGGTTGATCTAAAACATGTTTGGCCGGTAGATCGGACGTACAAGTTGAAGCATTACCTAAATTCACTTGACTGAGCCCCAGAAAAAAAGCTGTGCCGAGTGATGGGTATTGTTGTTGTTTCTGTCAACGAAAGACGGAGGAATACATGAAGTTTTCAAATATTCGCTGGACCCTCGCGGCACTGGCAATTGCAGCACTCGCAGCCTGCGGCGGGAGTAGCAGCACCACCGACGTGGCTCCCACGCCAGTGGTGGTGGCGGCGGCCGAGACGGTCAAGGACAAGATCACGACGGCAAGCGCAGTTTCAGGCAACGATGCGGCGACCAATCCCTCAGCGCCGTTCGCTGTGGTGCATGCGGCTGGCGTAGCTGCGGTCACTGTGGCCAGTGCGCCGAAGGTGAACTTTGCGATCTTTTCCGATGGCAAGGTCAAGAGCGACCTGACCATTGCCAACGTCAGCCTGATCATGGCCAAGTTGGTGCCAGGCACCAATGGCGATCCCGATCAGTGGGTCAGCTATACCTATCGCAAGGAAACAGCCGCCGCGACTGTCGGTCCTAACGGCGCGCCGGTCCTGGCTACGGCCATGCAGGCCACTACAGATGGCAAGCAGACCGATGCGGCGTTGCTCGCCGCGCAACTTGTCTATAACTCCGACGGTTATTACACCTATACATTCAAGACCGACATCAAGGACCTTGCTCAGACCAATGGCGTTGCTTTTGATGCCACAAAGACGCACCGCATCGCGATTCAACTGAGCTACAAGAACGCCGCAGGCTCAACGGTTCTGGCCAACCCCTATTTTGACTTCACGTTGGACGCCGATGGCAAGGCTGTGCCTGTGACTGATCCTGCCAAGACCCGCAAGATGACCGACGTGTCATCCTGCAATTCCTGCCACGAGAAGCT
>CANFIC010000130.1 GCA_947446685.1 Burkholderiales bacterium | reverse complement strand
GTCGCGTGCTGACGCGCAGCCAGATCGAAGACAGCTTGTATGGGTGGGGCGATGAGACCGGCAGCAATACGGTCGAGGTCTATATCCACCGTTTGCGCAAGAAATTCTCCAATCAGCTGATCGTCACGCTCAGGGGCATGGGCTACCAGCTGGGCCAGATCAGCGCGATCGAGGCCTGAGGGCCTTGCCGCTGCCGGTTTTCAACCGATTTTTGGCGGCGCCTGATGGTCGAGGTCGGGGCGATGCCAGGGATCGACATGGGTCATCAGGTTCAGCACGCGGTGTCTTTGCATGACGCGATTCCTGGCTTCGACGGCGATGTCATGGCCGGCTTCGACGCTGATCGAACCGTCGACCTCGATATGCGCGTCGACGACGATCATGTCGCCCATCTTGCGGGTGCGCACATCGTGGACCCCGCTGACGCCAGGCGTCTCGTTCAGCGTGATGCGGATCGCATCGACCTCCTGCTCGTCGACCGCCCGGTCCATCAGGTCATGCAGCGCATCCCAGCCAAAGCTCCAACCCATGCGACTGACCATGAAACCGACGATCAAGGCCGCGATCGGGTCGAGGATCGGGTAACCGGCCAGATTACCGATGATGCCGATGCCGACGACCAGCGACGATGCCGCATCGGACCTGGCATGCCAAGCATTGGCCACCAGCATGCTTGACTTGACCCGCTTGGCCACAGCCAGCATGTAGCGGAACAGGGTTTCCTTGGCGATCAGGGCAGCGCCGGCGACCCAGAGTGCCATCACATGAACCTGCTGGACCGAATCGGGCGTTTCCAGCTTCTTGAAAGCCGACCAGAGCATGGCAATGCCGACTGCCAGCAGCAGCAGGCCCAAGGCCAGCGAGGCGGCGGTCTCGAAGCGATGGTGGCCATAGGGATGGTCGACATCGGCGTCTTTCTTGCTGTGATGGCCAGCGAACAGCACGACAAAATCCGCCACCAGATCGGACAGGGAATGGATGCCATCGGCGATCAGGCCCTGCGACTTGGCGATAATCCCGACCGTGATCTGCGTGGCGGTCAGCAACAGGTTCACGCCAACGCTGACCCAGGTGCTGCGCGCTGCCGCAGCCTGACGCTCGGCCGGGCTGTGGGTCGAATCTTCTGAATCTTCTTCAAGCGGCGTGAATTTCATTGGTTTATTCCAGGATAGGGTCTGCGCTCGCGACAACGTCGCACCCGAGTATGCAACGCCGCAACCCTGACAAGTGACTTCCAGCGCTTTGTTTGAGCTGACCCCGGGTCTTATTCTTTATCAAGGGACTAAACTGTGATTGGCTGCCGGATTCTCTGCAGTGCAAGCTCGCCAACGGTCCATTTCTTACATGAGTCTACCCACCGCATTCGATCCACCTAAAGCCAGAAACGAGCCGGGCCCGAGGCCAGCCAGGTTCTTGCTGCAAGCGCGGCATCTGGCTTGTGCGCGTGGTGCCAAAACGGTTTGTGCGGGCCAGAACCTGACGCTGCAAGCCGGCGGCATCCTCTGGCTGCGCGGTCGTAATGGCAGCGGCAAGACCAGCTTGCTGCGCGTGTTGGCCGGATTGGCCAGCCCTGAGGCCGGTGCCGTCGAACGCGCGCCTGCCTTGCGGACGCTCTTCATCGGTCATGCCAATGCCTTGAAGGAAGACCTCAGCGTGCTGGAGAACCTGCGCTTTCTGGCCATCCTCAACGGTCTGCCGGTCGAAATCGCGAGGCTGCAGGCTGCACTGCGTTTTTGGGGGCTCTGGTCCAGGCGCCATGCCCCGGCGCGCACCTTGTCGCAGGGCTTGCGCAGGCGGGTAGCCTTGTCCAGGCTGAGTCTGGCCGATGAGGTGCAGTTATGGTTGCTCGACGAACCACTCGACGCGCTCGACGATGAAGGGGTGGCCACGCTCTATGCCTTGCTCGGCCAGCAGCAGGCGCGTGGCGGTGCCGGCCTGCTGACCAGCCATGTGCCGCTGCAGTCGGCCAGGCTGCAGTTGTTCGAGCATTGGCTGAGTCAGGCGCCGCAGGCATGAGCGAAGTCGAATCGTTGAGTCAATCAGGATCGGTTTTCTACGCTGTCTTGCAACGCGACTTGCGCCTGGCGATGCGTCGGCGCGGCGAGGCGGCCTTGCCCTTGGCGTTCTTTCTTGTCAGCACGGCGCTATATCCGCTGGGCGTTGGCCCTGAACCGCATACCTTGCGCTTGATCGCTGGTGGGGTGCTCTGGGTTTCGGCATTGCTGGCCTCGCTGTTGTCGCTGCAAACGCTGTTCGCCGCCGACCATGCCGATGGCACGCTGGAGCAGATGCTGCTGAGCCAGGAGCCGCTCTGGCGCGTCGGTCTGGCCAAGGTCTGTGTGCATTGGCTGCTCAGCGGTTTGCCGCTGGTGCTGCTGTCGCCGCTGCTGGGTCTGCTCTATCAACTAGACGGTGAAGCCTTGTGGATGCTGCCGCTGGGCTTGCTGCTGGGCACGCCGGTGCTGAGCCTGATCGGCGCGGTGGGTGCGGCATTGACCCTGGGGCTGCGCAGCGCTGGTAGCCTGATTTTGTTATTGGTTCTGCCGCTGTGCATTCCGGTGCTGATTTTCGGCGCCGGTGCGGTGCAGGCGGTTGACAGCGGTATTTCGGCCAGCGGGCATTTGTCGCTGTTGGCGGCAATCTTGATCGTGACCCTGATGGGCGCGCCAGTCGCAATGGCGATGGCGCTGCGCATCTCGATGGAGTGAACTATGCATAGCGAGGTCGCCAACTGGCGAATTTTCAGCCTGTCTGCCCCGGCGCGGTTCTACCGCGTTACGGCCTGGCTGAATCCATGGCTCTGGGCGCTCTGCCTGGTTTTTACCTTCATGGGCTTGTGGATGGGCTTTGTCGTCGCCCCGACCGACGCGACCCAGGGCGAGGCTTACCGCATCATCTTCATCCATGTGCCTGCGGCCTGGATGTCGATGGTGCTTTATCTGGCGATGGCTTTCTGGGCCGTGCTGGGCTGGGCCTGGAAGGTGCGCATGGCCTCGATGCTGGCGCGTGCGATTGCGCCCACCGGCGCCATCTTCACGCTGCTGGCCTTGTGGACTGGTGCCTGCTGGGGCAAGCCGACCTGGGGGGCTTGGTGGGTCTGGGATGCGAGGCTGACCTCGGAGCTGATTCTGCTGTTCCTCTATATGGGCTATATGGGTCTGGTTGCCAGCATCGACGATGTACGCCGCGGCGACCATGCCGGCGCGCTGCTGGCGCTGGTCGGCGTGGTCAATGTGCCGGTGATCTATTTCTCTGTGCGCTGGTGGAACACCTTGCACCAGGGCGCCAGTATCAGCATGACCGCTGCGCCCAAGATGGCCAGCACCATGCTGACCGCGATGCTGTTGATGACGCTGGCGTTCTGGGCCTATGCCTTTGCCGTGGTTTTCATGCGCGCCAGGGCAATCGCCATCGAGCGCGAATCCGACCATGATTGGGTCATGGCCTTGACCTTGAACCAGCAGGCCGCCAAATGAATTACGACAATCTGCACGACTTGTGGGAATTGGGCGGCTATGGCCGTTATGTCTGGCCCGCTTATGGCCTGACGGCCTGGTTGATGATCGTCGAACCCTGGTTGACAGCGCGCCGCCTGGCGAAGGCGCTGTCAAGGGTAAAGCAGCAAACTGATGAAGAAGAGAATTGATCGATGAAACCGAGAAACAAACGCTTGCTGTTCGCCGCCGTGATCCTCGCCGGGCTTGGCGCTGCGACGCTGCTGGTCATGAATGCTTTCGAGAGCAATCTGGTATTTTTCTACACACCGACCCAGGTCCAGGCCGGCGAAACGCCGGGTACCCGGGTGTTCCGCGTCGGGGGCTTGGTCGAAGCCGGCAGCGTCAAGCGCGACGGCATTGCGGTGCAGTTCAAGGTCACCGACACCGTGCATTCGATGCCGGTCAATTTTGAAGGCCCACTGCCGGACCTGTTCAAGGAAGGCAAGGGTGTGGTGGCGCAAGGCCGCATGGTCGACGGGGTCTTCAAGGCCCAGGAAGTGCTGGCCAAGCATGATGAAAACTATATGCCGCCGGAGGCTGCCGAAGCGCTGAAACGCGCGCAAAGCGGCGGCTCGATGCCCGCGCCAACTTCAGGAGGCAAACCATGATTGCTGAAATCGGCCACCTGGCCTTGTGGGTCGCGCTCGCTTTGGGCTTGGTGCAGGGCGTCCTGCCGCTGCTCGGCTTGGCCAAGCAGCGCGCGGACTGGACGGCCTTGTCGCGTCCCCTGGCCTTGGTCACGGCTTTGCTGGTGCTGCTCTCCTATGCCTGCCTGACCGCCTGCTTTGTGCAGCATGATTTTTCGGTGCTCTACGTTGCCAGTCATTCGAATACCTCGCTGCCGCTGCCGTACCGCATCGCCGGCGTCTGGGGTGGTCATGAGGGCTCCTTGCTGCTGTGGTTGATGATGCTGCAGGTCTGGACCATGGCGGTCTCGGGCTTCAGCCGCCATCTGCCCGATGCGATGGTGGTGCGGTTGCTGTCGGTAATGGCCTGGATTGGCGTTGGTTTTCTGCTGTTCATGCTGACGACTTCGAATCCGTTCGATCGGCAATGGCCGATTCCGCTGGACGGGCGCGACCTCAATCCCTTGCTGCAGGATCCCGGCATGGTGATCCATCCGCCGATGCTCTATATGGGCTATGTCGGCTTTTCGGTAGCTTTCGCTTTCGCCATCGCGGCGCTGCTTGGCGGCGAACTCGACGCCAAATGGGCGCGCTGGACAAGGCCCTGGACATCGGCCGCCTGGGTCTTCTTGACCATCGGCATCGCGCTGGGCAGTTCCTGGGCTTATTACGAACTCGGCTGGGGCGGTTGGTGGTTCTGGGATCCGGTTGAAAACGCCTCCTTCCTGCCCTGGCTGGTTGGCACCGCGCTGATCCATTCGCTGGCGGTGACTGAGAAACGCGGCGCCTTCAAGTCCTGGACCGTGCTGCTCGCGATCATGGCGTTTTCGCTCTCGCTGCTGGGAACCTTCCTGGTGCGCTCGGGCGTTCTGTCCTCAGTCCATGCTTTTGCCACCGATCCGCGGCGCGGTCTTTTCATCCTCGCCTTTCTCGGCGTCGTGGTCGGCGGCGCGCTGGTCCTTTATGCCTGGCGGGCGCCACGCATCGGCTTGGGCGGACGCTTTGCGATCCTGTCACGCGAGACCATGCTGCTGCTGAACAATGTGCTGCTGCTGGTGGCGATGGCGTCGGTGCTGCTGGGCACGCTCTACCCGCTGGTGCTTGACGCGATGGGACTCGACAAGATCTCGGTCGGAGCGCCATATTTCGAAGCGGTGTTCGCGCCGCTGATGGCGCCGCTGCTGTTCCTGATGGGTGTCGGTCCGCTGACCCGCTGGAAGAAGGCCGAGTTGCTGCCCTTGATGTTGCGCCTGCGCTGGGCCATGGCTTGCGCCTTGATCGCGGCGCTGCTGAGTGCCTGGTCGGCCGGGCGCTTCAGCTTCCAGGCCTGCTTGGGCTTCGCTGCAGCCTACTGGATCACCTTGTCGATCCTGACCGACCTGTGGCCGGCCGGCAAGGGTCCGGCGGCCTGGCGCGAAGCGCTGCTGCGCCTGCGCCAGTTGCCGCGCGCCAGCATCGGCATGATGCTGGCCCATCTGGGCGTGGCGGTGTTCATCATCGGGGTGGTGATGGTGAAAAATTACGACCTCGAGCGCGATGTTCGCGTCAAGCCTGGCGACATCACGACGCTGGGCGCTTACCAGTTCCGTTTCATCGGCGTCACCGATGTGCAAGGCCCCAACTACGCGGCAGCGCAGGGCCTGGTCGAGGTCAGCAAGGGCGGCCAGATCGTCGCGACCCTGCGCCCCGAAAAACGCATTTACAAGGTGCAGCAGAACCCGATGACCGAGGCCGCGATCGATGCTGGCCTGACCCGTGACCTCTATGTCGCGCTGGGCGAAGCGATGGATGACGGCGGCTGGACGCTGCGCGTCTATGTCAAACCCTTCATCGACTGGATCTGGGGCGGCTGCCTCTTGATGGCCATCGGCGGCGGGCTGGCGGCGAGTGACAAGCGCTACCGGCGCAGCAAAGCCGAAACAGCGGCTGCGCTGGCACCCATCACGCTGAAGGCTGCCGTGCGATGAAACAATGGAAGCTGCTGCTGCCGCTGGCGATTTTTCTGGTCCTGGTGATCGTGCTGGGGCGCGGGCTGAGCCTGGATCCGCGTGAAGTGCCAAGTCCCTTGCTCGGCAAGATTGCCCCGCCGCTGACTCTGCCCAGGCTCGACGACGCCGAACGCGAATTCAAGCGCGAAGACCTGCTCGGCAAGGTCTGGATGCTCAATGTCTGGGCCAGTTGGTGCGTTGCCTGCCGCGAGGAGCATCCGGAGCTGGTGGCGCTTGCCAAGCGGGGTCTGTTGCCGATTTACGGCCTCAATTACAAGGACAAGCGCGCTGATGGCCTGGCCTGGCTGAATAACTTCGGCAACCCCTATCTGGCTTCGGCCTTCGACGCCAAAGGGCGCGCCGGCATCGACTGGGGTGTTTACGGCGTGCCGGAAACCTTTGTCATCGACCAGCAGGGCATCGTGCGCCTCAAACATATTGGGCCGCTGACCGCCGAGGTCATCAGGACCAAGGTCGAACCGCTGCTCAAGCAATTGCAGAACTGAAATGAAACATTTATTCGGCTTGTTGATTTCGCTGCTTTTCATCGCTGCACCAGCGCTTGCCGGCGAGGCAATGCCGACGGCTGCCGATCCGGTGCTGGAGGCGCAGGTGCAGGCCATCACCAGCGAATTGCGCTGTCTGGTCTGTCAGAACCAGACCATCGCTGATTCCCATGCGGAATTGGCGGTTGACCTGCGCGACCAGGTGCGCGAGATGGTCAAGCGCGGCGACAGCCAGGAACAGATCGTCGCCTACATGACCGCTCGCTATGGCGATTTCGTGCTCTACCGCCCGCCGGTGCGCAAGACCACCTGGCTGCTCTGGTTCGGGCCGCTGCTGCTGCTGGTCTTCAGCGTGTCGATGCTGATCGTGCATCTGCGCCGGCGCCGCAATCAGCCGGCCGAATTGTTCGACCCCGAACTTCCCGATGACGAGGCTGATACCAGCCCTGAGAAAAGCCAATGAACAGTGAACTTCAGCAATTGCGCCGCCGCATCGAGCAACTCGATGAACTGCTGCAAGCCGGATCTTTGTCGACTGACGCCCATCGCAGCGCCCGCAGCGGCCTCGAACAGGAACTGGTGGCGCTGGTGCTGGCTCGGCCGCAAGCGACGCTCGACCGGGTCAAGCCGTCGGCCAGGCTCTGGCTGGGTCTGGGCTTGTTTGTGCTGCTGGTGGCCGGGGCAGGGTACCGCTGGACCGGCACACCGGCGGCGCTGACTGGCGCCCAACCGGCGCCCGAGATGTCTTCCAACGATGCGGCTGCGGCGCCGGGCAATGAACAGATCGAGGCGATGGTGCAAGCGCTGGCCGATCGGCTGAAGGGTCAGCCCAATGATGCGGTCGGCTGGGGCATGTTGGCCCGCTCCTATGCTGCCTTGGGTCGGCATGCCCAATCGCTGCCCGCCTATGTGAAAGCACTCGCGCTGAACCAGAACGACACGACGCTGATGGTTGACTACGCCGATGCGCTGGCCTTGCAGCAGGGTCGCTCACTCGCGGGCGAGCCGATGGTTTGGGTCAGGAAAGCGCTGGCCATCGATCCGAGCCAGCCCAAGGGGCTGTTGTTGGCCGGCAGCGATGCGTTCGACCGCAAGGATTTCGCGCAGGCCGCCAAGGACTGGACTGCCGTCGCGCAGGGCGGCGATAGCGAGAGCCCGCTGGTCAAGCATGCGCTGGACGGACTGGAAGAAATCAAGCGCCTCGGCCTGGGCGCATCGGCTCAGCCGCCCGCATCGGTTGACAGCGCCAAGCCAGCGGCAAGCCAGGCCAGACTCAGCGGCAGCGTCAGCCTCGATCCGAAGCTGGCGGCTTCGGCAAAAGCCGACGATGCGGTCTTCATCTATGCCCGTGCTGCCGAAGGGTCGCGCATGCCGCTGGCAATGTTGCGACGCCAGGTCAAGGACCTGCCGATGAACTTTGAGCTCGACGACAGCATGGCGATGAGCCCGCAAGCCAATCTGTCGAGCGCTCGCGAAGTGATCGTCGCTGTGCGTATCAGCAAAAGCGGCCAGGCGGTGGCCCAGCCCGGCGATCTGGAAGGTGATAGCGGCAAGCTGGCCGTCGGCAGCAAAGACATCAAGGTGCAGATCAACCGCATTCTGAAGTGAAGCCGGGCGGCAAGCTGCCCCCCTTCATTCAGGCGAACAGCTTGTCGTAGGCTGCCAGCAGCGTCTGGTGCATCGGGCTGCCTTGCATGTCGGCACCGAGTTCGACCAGACCGAAGAAGCGTTCGCTGCGGTTCAACAGCGCTTGCGCCTGACGCAAATTTTCCTGGCCGAACAGCAAGGCCAAGGGCCGCTCGAAATTGTCGCTGGGCTCGAGTTGCATCAAGTTTTCGATGCAGCGATAGACCAGTCGGCGCTCGGCGCTCAGGTCATTGAAGTGATGGATCCAACTGCAGCCTTCAAGAATCGCCTCTTCGTCGGCGACGGCCAAGGCCAGCAAGGTTTTCAACTCGCCGATGCGCAATTGTTTCCAAGCGCTGCCGACCGGAATCGCCAGACCGAGGATTTCCCACAGCGGGCGCTCTTCGCTCAGGTTCATCGTCTGCAGATCTTCGAGCAGGGCCGCGCATTCAGCTTCGTCGAGATTGTTCAGCCTGAGCAGAGCCGGGCGGATGCGGTTGCCGACGCTGTTGTTTTCCCATTCGAGGTCTTCGACCGGATAGATCTCCGACATGCCAGGAACCAGGATGCGACAGCTGTATGCGCCTTGCTCTTCAAAGTCGGCGATGTAGAGGTCTCGGCCTTCGGCTGCAACGGCCTGGCACAGCCAGGCATAGTCTTCAGCGGTGCTGTTGCTGAAGTTCCAATCGGCAAATTCGAAATCGGGTGTGGCGCCTAGAAAGTCCCAGCTGATGACACCGCTGGAATCAACGAAATGGATTTCCAGATTGGCGACCGCATTGATTTCGTCCATGTCGAAGCCGGGTGCCGGGAAACCTTCGAGCGTGTCGAGCGCACGGCCCTGCAGCAGCTCGGTCAAGGCACGCTCCAGCGCGATCTCGAAGCGCGGATGGGCACCAAAGCTGGCAAAAATGCCCTGGTCCTTCGGATGCAGCAGGGTCACATTCATCACCGGGTATTTGCCACCCAGCGAGGCGTCGCGCACCATGATGCCGAAACCGGCCTTGCGCAGACCCGCGATGCCGGCCGCGATACCCGGGAATCTGGCGATCACGTCGTCAGGCACTTCCGGCAGGCACAGGCCTTCGCTGATGATTCGGTACTTGATGTGACGCTCGAAGATTTCAGACAAGGCCTGGCTGCGCGCTTCCATCAGCGTGTTACCAGCCGCCATGCCGTTGCTGACATAGAGGTTGCCGATGATGTTGACCGGGATGAAGGTCTGCGCGCCATCGCGCAAGCGGGTGTAGGGCAGGGTGCAGATGCCGCGCTCGATATGGCCTGAATTCAGGTCGACCAGCACTTCAGCGTCGATTTCACCTTCGGGGTTGTAGAAGGCATGCAGTTCGGGATTGAGCATGCCGGCCGGCCAGCTGCCGTCCGCTTCAGGCATGAACCAGCGCTCTTGCGGGTAATGGACAAAGGGCCGGTTGGCCCGGGTCT
>CANFIC010000129.1 GCA_947446685.1 Burkholderiales bacterium | reverse complement strand
CGGTACGCTGGCGAATCAGCCCGGGTTCTATGAAGCCTTCGACATCAAGCCGGGCGACCCGATGTATCTGCCGCCAGAAAAGCGCGTGATCATCTGGTGATTCGATGCAAACCGAGTTCAGCCAACTCGCAGCCGCTGCCCTGATACCGGCACGGCATGATGGCCAAGACCGTAGATCCGTGAATCACGTAAAGTGCGTGGATCAACCACTTTTGTGCCGCCCGAACCGGCTGATCGCGTGATGGAATTCGTCCCTGCCGTTGCGCCCACTGACAAACCGAGTCCAGTAGCCTGGTGCTTCGCTTTTCTTGAAGGGCAATTGCTGCTGCCCGACGATGGCGATGGGCTGCTGCCCTTGCCGCCCGAGGTTTTCGAACCCGTCGCACGCCATTACCTCGGCCGCTTGGGTGGCCTTGACTGCTGGGCGATGAAGCTGATGGCCATGCCGGCGGGATGGCAGCAGATGCCCTTGCGCGCGGCGATGATGGCAATGCCCGAGGCGCAGATGCTGCTGGCCGGACGCGCTGCCCAGATCCTCGAATGGGACCGCGCCCACCGCTTCTGCGGCGTTTGCGGCACCGCTACCGAAAGCTTGCCACATGAACGCGCCAAGCGCTGCCCGGCCTGCCAGCATGCCGTTTATCCGCGCCTGAATCCGGCCATGATGGCGCTGGTCTGGCGCGGTGATGAATTGTTGCTGGCGCATGCCCCCAACTTCAAACCGGGCATGTTCAGCGCCTTGGCAGGCTTCGTCGAGGCCGGCGAATCGCTGGAGGATTGCGTGCACCGGGAAGTGGCCGAGGAAGTCGGCCTGACGGTGAAGAACCTGCGCTACTACGGCAGCCAGAGCTGGCCTTTCCCGCATAGCCTGATGGTCGCTTACACGGCTGAATGGGTAGCGGGCGAGATCCGGCCGCAACCGGGCGAGATCGAAGAGGCGTATTGGTTCCCGATCGACGCCCTGCCCGGCATTCCGCCGCGCTTCAGCATCTCCGGCCACCTGATCCGCGACACGGTCGAGTGGCTGCGCAGTCAGCGCAGTTAACAGGCAAGGCGGCGTAGCGCACGCCGGACTGAAGCCTATCCAGCCAGCTTCTTGCAATTGCCGCTGTAGAGGTATTGATCCGAGTTGCGCCATTCACCGGGTGGAATCCAGCGCCGGTGAAAAATCCTTGCATCGCCGCTGACCGAGTTCAAGACCAGCGAGCTGACAACTCTCTCCTTCGAGTCCTTGTCCGTCTTGTCAAGCAGATAGGTGGCTTCGACCGGATTGCTCCGGGCCGCATCAAAGAAAATCTGCCGGGTGGTTTGCTCCGGCAGCAGCTCGGTGCCGCTGATTGCGTAGTTCTTTTGCCACTTGTAGGTGACCAGCGAAAAACTCAAAGTCACGATGCCGGGCTCGCCCAGGCGCACACCGTCCTTGTAGCGAAAGGTTTCGCCTGACATCTTGCAGGCATATTCGGTCCTTGAATCGATGCGGTCGCATCCTGCCAGTAACAGCATGGCGGCCGCAGCCAAGGTCTTGATCAGATTTATATTCATAATTTAAAAACCCCCTCTTGCTTCTGGCCAGAGGGGGTTCGGTGGGTCGCCTTAGATTTTATCGGTCACGGCAGGCTAAAGGCCGAATAACTGTAAGCGCCGGGGTAATAAGGGTTCGGCGCCACGGTGATGGCCTTGGCCGCATTGGTGGCATAGGCCGCCTGGTCGACGTCGAGCAGCAAACGGCGCGCCTTGAGTGCGCTGGCCGCAGCAACACGGGCTGCGACGAACGCGGCCTTGGTGCCATACAAGCCGGTCAACGATGGCCGCGCATCGCCGGCGACCTTGCTGGCATCATCCATGGCGAAAGGCACAAACTGACCCGCACCTTCGGCACCATCGAGTCCGTCAGCCTTGCCGCCAAAAGCAGCCGGCCGCAGCGCCCAGCCGGAACTGGTGCCGACCGGAGCGACGATTTCAGGCAAGCGGATGCCTGCCAGGTCGTTGCCGTAGGCATCGGTTTTCGGCACTGAAACCTTGTAGAAGCTGCCGGTTGGAATCGCCGGTATGTTGGCCAGGATGCCCTTGGAATAATCGGGGCCGAAGTTCCAGTAATTACGTACCGTCACCAGACCGGAGTACTTGTTCATCGTCGCCGGGATGTTGGGGTAGCCAACGTCGGCTTGTGGCACGGCACCGATACCGAGCGCGGTGTAGGCGGTGTTGGTCGGAACAAAAGTGGCCGTGCCGCCTGCGACGCTAGGATTTGCGCTCGCCGGTGGAGCCGTACCGGCCGAAATCCACTCGTCCATCGCCACCCAGAGGGCACGGTGCAATGGCAAGGCATCGACTTGCGAACCAAACTGGGAGTTGCTGCTTGCCGGTGAGCTGGTGGTGCTGGTGGCGCCGCTGCCGTGAGGACCGCTCGACACCAGGTAATTGCGCACATTATCCGGTTCGACCAGGTCAGCCCCGGTGTTGGGATGGGTTGTCAGCAGGGAGCCTGATTTGACCCAAAGCTCGTTGGCCGAATACAGATTCATCACCTTCGGGCAGGTGTTCGAGGCGGTGCAGCGAACATTGCGGCCGTCAGTCTTGCCGGTGAGGGAATCGGTCGTCGAGGTGTAGGAGAACGGAAATACGCCTTCGGTCTGTGCAATATGGTTCTGCCGATTCCGCTCGGTCCGGCCGACCTGGGCGAATCGATAGTTGATGCCCAGACCGTTGCCGCCCCCGATGTAATTCAGGTGACCATCAAAGACCTTGGTGCCATCGATCGCCTGATTGAAACCCAGCCAGACATAGTCGTTGAAAAGCCGCGCCGGTTGGGAATTGGTCCAGGTCGCAACGCTCTTGATGTCACCTGCCATTGGATTAGCCGTACCGCTGCTGTCAGCTTTGGCATTGCGCAGGAAAGACATGAAATCGCGCATCGCTGCAAAGCCGACCGTCGCGACATAGGGGTCGCGTGCGGTGTAGTTCAGCTCGTAGATCCAGCTTTGCTGGAAGGCCGAGCCGTCCTTAAAGGCAATCGAGTTGGAGTTGGTCGAGGTGGAACTGGTCGAACAAGTACTCGGTCCACCCCAGGCCCAGGAGGCTGCCGGCACGAGGATCGGCGTATCGGTCATCGACTGACGCTTGGTCAACGTTGCCTTGGCGGGGTCAGTATCGGCCGGGCTGTAGTAAGTCGCCGCGCATTTGGTCGTGGCGTTGTCATTGACGATGTACTCGTACATCGGGCCGGTGATGGCCGATCCGTCAGGATTCTTGGCCAGCGGCAAGACGGCCTTGACCAGGTCCACTGCGGTGGAACTCATCGGCTCGGCATCCCAACCTGACCAGACCAGGGTATAGCCCTTGTTCAGCAGGAAGGCCGGATAGTTGGCCGTGCTGTTGATGTCAGCTGCTCCACCAGCGCCAGGATTGTTGGCATTGCCGGTCATGCCGGCAAATCCGCCATATTGTTTGCCGCCGCGATTGGGCGCTTCGTAAAAAACCTTGTGCGCACCCTTGCTCAAATCGGATGGCTTGAGGATGAAGAAGTCGACTGAATACTCGACAAAGCCAGTCACCGGACTTTTTTGCGCCAGGGTGATGTCGGCGATCACCTGGTTCTTCGGGTCATTAGGGTCGATCTGCCCATAGGCCGTGCCGCGAACCTTTTCATAGGTACCAACAGCGCCGCCAGTGCCGAAGGTCGCACCGGCAAAGGTGACTTTTTCACTATTGACCGTATCAAAGACGATTTTGGTGATGCCCTGCACAGGCGCCACAGGCCCGTCTCCCGGACCACCCCCGCACGCTGCAAGCACCAGCGCTGCCAAGGGCAACAGACTGCCCCAACGGGCAGATTTATGTTTATTGACTGTTGAACTCATGCTATTTTTGTCTCCGATAAAAAATATGTTTATCAAATGAATATTTTTTTATTTTTGTCAGCAAAGATCTATTTGCTGTCCGGATTTATCCTAAGCAGAGTCTTGCAGCAGGTCAATACGCACTACTACGATTCATACAGATGAATACCCTTAGTCCGATGCAAAGAGGCGACAATCCGATCGGTGCGGAATGATGGGCCCAGAACCACGGGGTTTGCCTGCGCAACACAGCCAGCAGCAGTCGGCGGGCCCGGCAGACCTCGATCAGTAGCGTGCTTCAAAGGCGCTGAAGTCGGCCTCGAGCGTCCATTGCAGGCGGGCTTTGTCGCTGGTGGCGAGGAATTTCGAGCATGCCTGGTTGGGTTGTTTCCGGCCTGGCTGCTGGCCGGCACAGGCTGGCAATGTCGAAAACTTGCGGGCATCACGCCATAGGCTGAGACCCGGGATGAAAGCATGTTCCAGCCCGGTGCGGGCCATGGCCTTCAACTGCCGGTAGCCCAGGCCTTGCTCCTTGGCCGCCTTCAGATATTCCATCGACATCTCGGAGCGCGAGACGCCTTCGTCATCGGTGGACAGCGAGACCGGCACGCCGTAATGCAGATAGGACTTCAGCGGATGATCGCTGCCGCGTATGCCGAGGATGGCGTCATTGCTGGTCAGGCAGATTTCCACCATCACCCCGCGCTTGGCCATCAATTTCAGCAACTCGATTGCATTGGTTTCATGCAGCACATCGACGCCATGGCCGATGCGCTGGGCACCCGCCACCAGGATCGAATCGCGGATGTGGAAGGCCAAACCGTCCGGCGGCACCAGGCCGGGCGCGAGTTCACCGGCATGCAAGGTGAGATTGGCCAGCGGGTAGCGCGGCCGCAGGAATTGCAGCATCTGCATCTGCATGCTGAAGTTCTGCATCGCGGCGAGGTTGTCTTCGGGCTGGACCAGATTGACGGCGACAACCTTGGAGTCCGGATCGTTGGCAAGCGTGAAGCCGGTGACCATCTGCGCGTAAACCGGGCCCATGGCATTGGCCCGCAGTACCTGGTAGACATAACGAAAGCTCACGCCGCAGCCGGGGTCGGCCTGCGGGGTGGCGCATTGCAGCAAGGCGTCTTTTTGTAGCTCGGCAGCGCGCAAATTGTGTTTTGCCTGCTCGGCCGCCGCAGCGATGCCTGCGGCCTTCAGCAAGTCCAGCGTACCGGCAAAGTCGCCGCTCCAGCCGACCTTGCGGCCCAGTGCCGTGGCCATGCCGTCGTCAGCGCTGAGCATCAACTCGAGATAGCTGACATGGCCGCGCGCGGCACGGGCCAACACTTCAGCCAGCATCGCGCCGGTCTGGCCGCTGCTGGCGCGACCGAATTTTCCGAAGGTATCGAAGAAATGATCGTGACCGGTTTGGCCGGATTTTTCCCAATTCCGCATCGACCAACTGTCGATGAGGTGGCCGTAGAGCACTTCATCGGTCAACGCATTGCTGACCAGCACAGTTCCTGCTGCCGGGTCGCAAGGCGGCGCTTTCAGCGTGAAGTCTGACTGGCTTACGCACAAGCCGGTGCTCGCCGCCCATTGGACAAAGCTCTCGGCATAGACCGCGCCGGACAGGTGATTGTGCAGATCTGCGCCCTTGGGCATCTCGCGCAGAAAGGGCAGCATTTCAGCCGGCCGCTGCTGGCGCAAGGTCTCGAAGTGAGCCGCCGCGCGCTGTTCAGGCCCTGTGGCCAGCGGCGCGGCGTTGCCCAGGCTCGCGCCAAAAACAGCCAGGATCAGGAAAATGCGTTTCATGCTCACCACCTATCGATCATTGAATGCAGCCAAGTCGTCACCGTTGCCTGGCGGGGCGCAAGCGGGAAGCATGCGCTAAAAATTCGCCCCAACGATGAACTTGAGGGTCCAGCGGTCAGCGGCCGGCGTCAGGCCGCGGCCTATGCCGAGGTTCAAATCAAAAGCGCCGAAGTCCTTGTCGACGACAGCGAAAAGAGTCCGGCCGTTGTCGCCTGACAGCGACATCCGCTTCAGCGGGCCGAGTTCGTTGTAGGTCTCAAAGCCGACTTGCAGCATGGCGTCGAGCGCATAGCTGAGCTTCATATCCAAAGCGCCAGAGACCGGTCCGCCGCCCGACAGGCTCCAGTCGAAGTTCGGATTCGCCGCCAGCAGCCAGGGGCCGCTGCGATAGCCGAAGATGCCCTTGATCTGGGCATTCCAGGCCTGTTCGCTGACGCGCAAGCTGCTGCGACCAACCTCAAGATTGGCACCCCAGAAAAACCCAGCTTCGACATCATGCGGGGCGATGTACTTGACCCGCGCCTTGACGCCGTCGGCGTGGAAATTGCCGGCCGCATCGCGTGTCGTCAGCGCATAGACGCCCAGCTCGGTCGTGGGGCTCAAGCCGTATGCGAACTCAGGCGTCAGCCGGTAGACCTTGCCGGGCGGCTGTTCACCCGCATATTCAGCCTTGCGACGCCCTGAAGTCACGAAGTTGTTGTGCAGATCAACGCCGAGCTGGCCCGGCTCGCGCAGGTCGTCGAGGTAGACCTGGATTTCTTCAGTCGCGGCCTGACTGACCGGCGCGAACGCCAACAGCGCAAGCAGGCAGGCCAGTGGAGGATTCAGGAAATTCTTCATCGGCGCATTGTCCATGCAGGCCGTGAAAACGCAGGCGCCAGGGTCATCTGTGGCACCGGTCCAAGGGGCGCCAGCCGGTTACCCTAGATTCAGCAGTTGACCGCTTACCACCGCCGCGAAGGCTTCATGCCTTCTGAGATCTCTCAGCCCGCCTGCCTTCACCCAGCGGGTGAGAACGCTACGCAGCCGATTGAGCCGCGCTACGGCACGCTGGCCGCGTTGCTTCTCCTGGTGGGCATCAGCCCACAGCGTCGGCGCGCCTTGCCAGCGCACCGCATCGCAGCCCACTCAGCCGCGTCGAACTGCCGAATCTAGGGTTACTCGAGGTTGATGATGGCCAGCGGAATCTGCTCGGTCAGCCAGAACTGATCCGCCTTGGCCGTGACGAAAATCGGATGGAAGGCCTTGGACAATTCGATCTGCACGCGGCTGACCGGGGTCTTGCTCTGCGCTTCAGCCAGCACCGGCACCGGCGGCAAATGGGATAGCGGGCCGGCCGGAAAATTGAGCAAAAAAGCATTCGCCTTGAAGGCTTCCCGCATTGCCTGGTTCGCAGGCAACTGCCATTTCTTGAAGTTCATTCTGGCGCCTGAGGGCAGGACAAAAAACGAGCTTTCGCTGAGCTTGGCCGTGCCCTTGTCGATCGCTTTTTGAAACTCGATCTCCGGCATTTCTGAATAATTCTTCAGGAACTCCGGAAATGAAGCTTGCGGCGCCAGCAACTGGTGCAGAACCTGGGGCAAGTTCAGATTGAAGACCAGGACGAACTTTTCCTTGCCTTCGCGCTTGATTTCCAGCTGGTTGACATGGACTTCGCCAGCGAAGGCTTGCAAGCTGGCCAGCGCCAGCAGCAGGCATAGCGCAATGATTTTTCCTGCGACTAAATTCATCGGACCGATTCAAGCAAGAAGTGAGGCGGGGAATTTCGCTCTGCCGGTTTGCTCGGCAAAAATTTGCGCTCGCAGCCACAGTCCTGCGAAGGAACTATTTGTCACGAGCAAAATCAATCCAGCACCTTCACTATTTTGGCGTACTTAGCGTACCACCCATGTATTTATTCGAATTGAGCGCGTTGGTCGTGCGGCTTCTGAAGTAAGGGATGGCATCAATCTTGCCAATATAAGCCCCCTTCATCAATACATGCAGGGTACTCTTGTAGGTGCTGTCCAGGCCGCCAGGTTGATAGTCAACCACGGTATGCGCATGGTAGTGGTAGCCAATACCGTCATGGTCGTGAGCACCAAAAGAATCCAGTGCCGTTCCATAGCCCAGCAACGCGCTGTCAGTGCTGCGGTACTGCCCGAACAATGCGATGCCATCATAGCCAAAGCCGATCAAGGGTGGATGTGTTTTGCCAACATAATCAGCGTCGTTGTACAAACCCAGGCCTTGCCCTGACTGATAGCCGTCTGCGTGGCAATGGGGACCACCACCGCCTTGCCCAACGTGACAGCCGCTGGGCGACAACTCACCCCTCAAGTGCGAAGGCGTCAAGCCGTTGCCGAAGACCGGGAACATCACCGAGCCATCAATCAATACGCCGTTATCGGCAAGGTCCGCATAGGTGTAGACATTTTTATCTAAGGTTACACCATTTACCAGCCCTCCAACATCTCCAACATCTGCCCATAAATTGCTGGTGAATGTCGAATTATCCGTAACGACACTGACTTGTCCGTAATTTCGCATCGGAATCATGGTGATATAGCTTTCCAGATTGGAATATCTTGTCACCATGCCGGTAGTGCTGCACATCCCCGAGCAGGGTGGGCTGGGGACATCTTTCAGGCCATTCGGCGAAGCCTGGTTGCCATAGTTGATCGCCACCATGAACGGGTGGTAAACCCCTGAACTGTCCATTTCATTCGTGAAGTAAACATAGGGCACCATATTCTGGCCGGGTGTGCCATCAGCAATCGAGTCACTCACCAGTTTGTTGGCCAACAGTCCATCCCGGAACGCGGTGTAGAGCGCGGGTGCATAGCGCAGGGTTCCACTGTTGTTGCCCTCAACCGCTGACTTGATGATTGCCAATCTTGCGTCGGCATTTGCTTTGGTGGTGGCATTTGTGCCGGCTGCAGAGACCTGGTTGCTGTAGCTGGAGCTGATATCGGTAGTGAGCTTCGTTTCCGCTGCAGCGGTCGAGCTTATCTTGGTTATAAAAGGAGCAGGAACCCGCTCAGTGTTGAACACAGTCTTCATCGGATCTATGAACAACGGGATACCGAGACTGATCGGTGAGCTGTATAGATACAATTTTGTGGCTGCTGTGGAAGCCGCTACCAACGTATAAACACCGCCAGTGTAATTCACATAATAACCAGCACCGGTTGTGGCAAACGTACTGTCCAGCGTATAGGTGGCGACATAAGTCGAGCTATAGGTGTAGGTATAGCGGCTCTTTGCCCGCAGCAAATTCGTCGTGGTGTCATAGGCAAATGTCACGTAACCATAGGTGTTGGTCGCCTTGCCGAAGTTATTCCTGAACTTCAACTTATTCGAATCACTCGAGTCGAAATCAATCGAGTTATTCGGGTGCAGATGCGAGTCCAGACGGAAATAGCCGTCCGTCGCAGCTACCGCTTGAACCAGTTTGGACAAATAGTTGTTGTATGTTGATGTAGCGCTGATGGTTCCGGACTCGACGGTATAACCCGTCGTCGCACTGTAGGTGGAGCCGATCGAGAGGTAGTTTGAACTGGTACTTGCGGCGGTCGCATCAGAGATCATGTAACGGGAGCGCGTCGTCATGGCGCTGGTATCCCGGGTCAAGGCTGTGCTCGGCGTGTAAGCCAATGCGACGACGCTGACAAACGGGGCGGGCGCCGAATAGGTCACCACGGTGCTGCTGGCCACCGGCGTGACCGACAGCGCGCTGGACGCAAGGCTTGAGCCGCCGCTGCCGACCGACTTGACCGCGCAGGAATAGCTGGTGCCATTGGTCAGGCCTGTGACCGAGACCGGGCTCGAACTGCCGGTCACCGTAACTGCCGTGCCGCTCGTCGGGGTGCAGGTGACGCTGAAACTGGTGGCGGTGCTGCCGGCAGTAGCCGCGGTGAAGCTGATGCTGGCTGATGCGCTGCCTGCGGTGGCGGTGCCGATGGTCGGCGCTGAAGGCACAGCGGCGATGGGTGTGACCGAAACGGCCGCTGAGGCACTACCGGTACCGGCCGAGCTGGCAGGCGTGACCGTGCAGGCATAGGTCTTGGCGTTGGTCAAACCGGTGACCGAGAGCGGACTGGCTGTCCCGCTGCT
>CANFIC010000128.1 GCA_947446685.1 Burkholderiales bacterium | reverse complement strand
GCGATTTCTGCCAGCGCCTGGTAAAAGCTTGAACCCGGGGTGAAATCGAAGCGCAGCTTGACCTCTTCGAAGGGGATGTCGAAAGCCTTCAGCAACACCCAGGGGCGCATCGACCAGGACGAGTAGTTTTTGTTACCGATATAGAGTTTCATGCGGGTCTCTTGGCTGAAGACTCAGCGGCCGGCCTTGGCGCGCCAGGCATCGAGCCGGTCCGGCCCTGCGGCCAGATAGCCGGGTACGACGGCGGCGATTGAATGCGCTGTGATGCCCAGTTCGGCCAGGCCGGGCAGGTCGCCGCTGGCTACATTGGGTACCCGCATCGAGGCAAGATTGTCACGCGACATCAGCGGTTGGCCGGGCGCCAGCTCCATCATCACGGCCTGTGCCCAGGCCAGCGGCGCAGGCAGCGGCAGGACAGGCCTTGGATGGCCTGAAATGCTGCCCGCCAATTGCACCAACTCACGCAGGGCCAGGCGCTGCGGGCCCGCCAGCTCGTAAGTCTTGCCGGCAGTTGCCTTGTCGACCACGCAGCGGACGATCGCGCTGGCGACATCTTCGACCCAGACCGGCTGGAACAGCGCATCGGCGCCGGCCAGCGGCATCACCGGAAAGACCGCTTGCAGCTTGGCAAACAGATTCAAAAAACGGTCGCCAGCGCCGAATACGACCGAGGGCCGCAGCAGCGTCAATGCCAGGCCTGCATGGGCAAGCAGCAGCGCTTCTCCGCCGGCTTTCGAGCGCAGATAGCGCGACGGCGCGTCAGTCGCTGCACCGATCGCGCTGACATGGATCAGCCGCTTCACCCCGGTGGCTGAGCAAGCCTCGGCCAACAAGCGTGGCAAGCGGATATGGGCCTGCTCGAATTGCGCCTGGCTGCCTTGCAGGATGGCGATCAGGTTGATCACGATGTCGTGGCCGGGCAGGATGGTCTGCAGGACACCGGGCTGGTTTACATCGGCCTGGACCAGGGTCAGCCCCGGCAGGATCTGGATCGCCTGGCCATGCTGCTTGCGGCGCGTCGGCACGGTAATGTTCGCGCAACCACCGAACTCGCGTACCAGTTGTTCGCAAACAGACCGGCCGATGAAGCCGCTGCCGCCGAGGATCAAGATCGATGGATTCATGGCAAATTCTCCGTTGCCGTTGGTTTCAGATGGGTATCGCGCGGTCCGATCCTGGGGCCCAGGCGGGCGCGCAGGCTGGCGCCCGCTTCGGCCCCGAGGATCTGTGAATAAAGCGCGGTGTTGGTCAGCACTTTCTTGACATAGTCGCGGGTCTCGTTGAAGGGGATGTTTTCAGCCCAGATCGCTGCGTCGAGCAGCGGGCCTTCGCGCCAGCGGCGCGAGCGGCTCGGCCCGGCGTTGTAGGCCGCGGCGGCCAGCGCCATTGAGCCGTCGAAATCATTCAGCACCAACTTCAGATAACTGGTGCCGATATTGATGTTGAAGTCGCGGTCGTTCATCAATTCCGGACGGTAATCGACGCCGATTTTTTTGGCGGTCCAGCGCGCCGTTGCCGGCATCACCTGCATCAGCCCGGCGGCGCCGACATGCGACTGCGCATCGACGACAAAGCGCGATTCCTGCCGGATCAGCCCGTAGACATAGGCCGGGTCGATGCCGATCTCATGCGCCCGGGCGAGCAGCTCGCGACGGTGCGGCGTCGGAAAACGCTGGGTCATGGCGATTTCACCGCGGGTGCGCTCGCTGGTGTTGATGCAGCGGTCCCAGACCGCCAGATCGCAAGCCAGTTGCGCGGCGGCCAGCAATTCGCGGTCATTCATGCCGCGCAGACTGAAATTCCATTCGCGCACGCCCTCGTTGCGCAGCCCCATCGCGATCAGCTGCAGCGCCCGGCTCAGACCGGCATTGGCGCGCGCCTGGATGCGTTCCTGGCCGGTCAAGGCTGAGGGGTTGGCCGGGAGAATCAGGGCCTGCCCGGAATCCTCAGCAGCCAGCCGGCCGTAAAAGCTCAAGGCCGAGGCCTGGGCTTGCAAGGCTGCGCGGGCTGCGCTGCGCTGGGCATCGCCGTCTGCGCCAGTGGCAGCCGTGGCCAGCAGGGCCTGGGCCCGCCAATATTGCCATGCCGGATCGCGCTGTTCTTCATTGCTCAACAGGGTCAATGCCTGCAAGACCAGCGGCCAGCGCTGGCTGCGCAAACCAGTTCTGGCGGCCCAGGCGATCGTTTCGTCTGGCCATGCCGGCTGCACGGACTGATCCCCATGCAGTTTCAAGGCGCGTTCGAAATAGTCAGCAGCCTCGGGCAATAACTTGAAGGCCGCCTGCCTGCCTGTCTGTGCCCAGGTCCAGGCTGCCAGGTCGGCCGGCAATTGGCGTTCCCAACGGCTGGTCAGCGCCGCTGCCACTTGCGCCGGTTCGGCCGCAGCCAGCTTCAGCAGCGCCAAGGTAGTCAGCTCGGCCTGGAAGCGATTACCTGCTTTTGCCTTGCGGCTCAGATAGCGACCGGCGTTGTCCTGGATCTCGACCAAAGCCTGTTCGACCGAGCGTCCCAGCAAGGCCCCGGCCTGCTTGACTGCACGCGGCCTTTGCGCCACCACCGACAAGCGCAATTTCAGCCAGACATCAGCCGGCTGCAGCTTCTTGGCGTCGAAGAACTGGCTGGCCAGCAACTGGCAGCCTTCGTCGCCATCGCGCTGGGCCAGCCAGGCGCTGAGGGCGGCTTCGCGCGGATTGCTGACGCGCAGCGAGTCGGTCGAATATTGGGCCAGCAGCCAATAGCAAGCGACTTCGCGGTCATCGCGCATCTGGTAATGGGCATGATCGACGAGGAAGTTTTTCCAGTCGCGCCGATGGCCCAGTTCCAGCAGCCAGTCATTGCGCAAACGGTCTTCGACATAAGTTCCTGGCCAACGGGCGTAATAGGCATTGATCTCGCTCTGGCTGGCTTCGCCCAGACGCAGGCCAGTGGTCCAATAGTCGATCCAGGCTGCCAGCGCATGGCCTTGCGCTTGCGCCGCAGCGTCGGCAGCGGCCAGGCGTTTGTGCTGCTTCAGCCGCAAGGCCTCCTTGGCTTCGAGCACCAAGGCTGGATCTGCCGCCGGCATCGACTGTGCCTGGCCCAGGCTGCAGGCCAGGCAGAGCGCCAAGCCGATCAGCCGGGGAAATCCATATACTGCCAAGACGCTTTTCCTTCTCATGGGTGAAACTTTGTCCGATCTATTCCAGGCTGATGCTTCTCGATTGCCGCATGAACGCAAAGCCTTGCGGGCGCAATTGCTGGCGCAGCGCAAGGCCTGGTTGGCCCTGCCCGCAGCTCATGCTGCCGGCGCAGCGCTGGGGCAGCAGTTGCGTGAACTGCTGGAGCAATTGGAACCGCAATGTCTGGGCCTTTACTGGCCGCTTGAAGGTGAATTTAACGCAGCCGAGCAAATCCAGGGTCATGCCTGGGAACAAGCCCCCCAGTTGGCCTTGCCTTATGCCCATAAATCACCGCGATTCATGGACTATCGGCGCTGGGATGGCTCCAGCCCGACGATACAGGATGAATGCGGTATAGGCAGCAGCGTCGGGGCCCTGGTGGTGCCTGACGTGGTGCTGGTCCCCTGCGTGGGTTTTACCCGCGAAGGCTTCCGCCTGGGTTATGGCGGTGGCTATTTCGACCAATGGCTGAGCCTGCATCCGGGCGTCATCAGCGTTGGCCTGGCCTGGTCGGTCAGCGAGGCGCATTTCGCCATCGAGCCGCATGACCAGCCCTTGACCCTGGTGCTGACCGAGCGCGAGATCGTCGCGCCCTGAGCCTGTCGGTCACAGGCTTTGCTGCTTGAATGCGCTGGCCACCGCGGCCAGCGCTGGCTTGATTGTTTCCCAGGTATCGCGATCGAATTCGGCCGGCTTGCGCAGCATCGCCGAGGCTTTGAACTTCGGCGTGAGGGGCTGGTTGCTGGCGAAGATGATGCTGTTGCCGCATTTGTTGTCGCTGACGACCAGAATTTCTTCCTGGAAACTTTGCTGGATTCGGGTCAGGCTGGTGATATGGCCGCTATAGCCTGGGTGCAGATTGGTGACCATCAAGCCGCCGGCCGTCAGCGCTGCCGAGCAGTCATCGTAAAAACTTTGTGAGCAAAGAGCCGGTGGCTGGCCGTCACTGTCAAAGCCGTCGACCAGCAGGACATCGAAGCGCTGGCCGGCATCGCGGACGAAATCGGCACCATCGGCCTGCTGCACCTGAAACCTGGCTTGGTCGGGCGGGATCTGGAACAGTTCGCGCAGAGCGATCACATGCGGATTGATCTCGACTGCAGTGATGTTCGTCGCTGGCAGATGGCGGAAGCAGAACTTGGCCATCGAGCCTCCGCCCAGACCGATCATCGCCAGCATCGCTGGCGCGCTGTCGAACAGCAGGAAACCCATCATCGTGCGGGTGTAGTCCAGGTCGAGCGCATCCGGGTCGCTGGTCTGCATGCGGCTCTGGATTTCGCTGATCGAGAAATGCAGCGCCTTGGTCCCCGGCGCCTCGTAGACATAGGGTTGGACATGATCGGTATCTGGCATCCATTCAGTATATGGACATCAGCGCCATGCAGGCTCAAGCACAATAGCCGCTTGCCCCCAAGCTGGAGTGCCTAGTGGATCTGAAGGACCGCGGCGCATTGCGCCAGAAACTGATTCAGGATCGCCTCGATCTGCCCGGGCGGCTGGCTTTGGCCGAGCAGTTGCAAAGCGTGCTGCGCGTCTGGCTGGTGCGGCGCCAGGAACTGACGATCGGCGCTTACTGGCCGATCAAGGGCGAGTTCGATCCCTTGCCTGCGCTCTACCGCTGGGGCGAGGCCAATCCGCAGCGGCGCATAGGCTTGCCGGTGGTCGACAAGGCCGAAGGCCGGCTGCGCTTCCATGTCTGGTATCCGGGTTGCCCGATGGAGGAAGATTCATTCGGGATTCCCAAACCGAAGGGCACCGAGGTCTTTGATCCTCAATTGCTGATCGTGCCCTGCGTTGGCTACGGGCCTTGCGGCCTGCGTCTGGGATATGGCGGCGGTTTCATGGACCGTACGCTGGCGCAACTGCAGCCGCGTCCGGCCACAGCAGGCATTGGCTATGCGCATGGTTTTCTGCCGCTGCTGAAGGCCTTGCCGCACGATATGCCGCTTGACTCGATGCTGACCGAAGATGGCGTCGTCTGGGATCTGAATGGATAGGCCAAGGCCTGAGTCGGGTCGCCCGCAGGAACGCGGCCATGCCAAGCGCAGATGAAAAAACCGCTGCACCCTCGCGGGTCGCAGCGGTTTGACTGTTGATTCGGGATCGGTTTAGAAGCGCATGCCCAGGCCTAAGCCGACCAGCAATGGGTCGACCTTGAATTTGCCTGCTTCAGCGCCCTTGGAATAGACGGTGGTGCCGATCTGGACCTTTTTCACGTCGAGGTTGACGTACAGATTTTTCGACACCTGGATGTCGGCACCGACTTGCAGTGACAGCCCGAAGCTGTTGTACTTGATCGTCGGCACCAACGCGGTCTGCACCGCTGGAACGAAGTTCACAGCCGAGAAGTTCGTGTAGTTCAAGCCCGCGCCCACATAGGGACGGAAGGTCGCCGTGGGGCTGAAGTGGTATTGCAGGTTCAGCGTTGGTGGCAGATGCTTGAGTGAGCCGATTTCGGTGTTTCCTGAGTAAATCTTGTGCTTTTGCGGATAGGTCAGGATCAACTCAGCGGCGATATTGGGCGTGACGAAATAACTGATGTCGACTTCAGGAATCGTCCGGTTGTTGATGCTCAGTCCCAGGCCGGTGCTGTCCTTGTTGGCTGAATCGAGATTCACTGCGCGCACGCGCACCAGCCAAGGACCTTCTTGCGCTTGAGCTGCGATGCCTGTGAGGGAAAGTATTACAGCGACTGCGGCAAAACTGCTGGCGGACTTGGTCATATCAATGGCTCCAAAGAAACGGGGAATTTCCCGAATAGAGTCATTGAACGGTTTATTTAAGGGTTAACCCTTGATATGACGCAAGCGAAAAAAATCGGGACCCAGCGCAACGGGCTGTTTTTGACGCGAATCAAGAATGTGGCGCAATACTGAGCCGTTTGCACAACTCCAGCGTCAACGCCGATTGATTCAGCGTATAGAAATGCAGGCCAGGCGCACCACCGGCAATCAGGCGCTCGCAGATGCTGGTCATGACATCGAGACCGAAGGCCCGGATCGAGGCATGGTCGTCCATATAGCCTTCCATTTTCAAGGCCACCCAGCGGGGAATTTCGATGCCGTCGCGGATGGCGAACTGCGCGATCCGGCCATAGTTGTGAAAGGGCATGATCCCCGGCACGATCGGTTGGTCCACACCCAACGCACGCACCGCGTCGACGAAGTGGAAATAGGCATCTGGGTTGAAGAAGAACTGCGTGATCGCTGAGCTGGCACCGGCCTGCATCTTGTCGGCGAAATACTGCAGATCCTTGGCGGCATAGCGTTGCTGCGGGTGGTACTCGGGGTAAGCCGCGACCTCGATTTTCCAGTCTGAACCCTGGGTTTCGCGGATGAAACGCACCAACTCGGAGGCATAGCGGAATTCGCCGGCAGTCGCCGTGCCACTGGGCAGGTCGCCACGCAAGGCGACCACGCGGCGGATGTTCTGCGCCCGGTAGGTTGCCAGGGTTTCGGCGATGTTTTCGCGTGTCGATCCGATGCAGGACAGGTGCGGTGCGGCCTCGAAGCCCGAGGCGGCAATGTCCATCACCGTGGCCAGGGTCTTTTCGCGCGTCGAACCACCGGCACCATAGGTCACTGAAAAATATTGCGGGTTCAGGACGCTGAGGTCCTGCACCACGGATTTCAGCTTGTCTGCCCCGACCGGGGTGTTGGGCGGAAAGAACTCGAAACTGACTGGTGTCATCTGCTTTGCTCCTGAGCTTCTGCGGTTGCCCACAAGAAGAATTCCTTGTTGCCATCACCGCCGGTGATGGTGCTTTCAAAATAGCCTTGCACTTGCCAGCCCAACTCGGCGCAGGCCTCGCGGGCCCTGGCTTCCAGCAGCGGGTAAAGCGCCGCGTCCTTGACCAGGCCGGCACGCGTCACCGCTTTCGGCCCGAGCTCGAACTGCGGCTTGATCAACAACAGCAGCTGACCTCCTGGCTTCAACCAGGCAACCAGCTGCGGCAGGGCACCGAGCATCGAGATGAAACTGAGGTCGCCGACGAGCAGATCAAATCCGCCCGCCGGTTGATGGATGTTCAAGGCCGATCCGGCCAATTCCCGCACATGCAAGCCTTCCAGCGCGACGATGCGCGGGTCACCCGCCAGATCCGGATGCAACTGACCATGGCCGACGTCGAAGCCGACTATCCGCGCCGCGCCGGCCTTCAGCAGGCAGTCGCTGAAGCCGCCGGTGCTCTGACCGATGTCGAGCACCGTCAGGCCGCTGACATTCAGCGCTGTCGCTTTCAATGCGCCTTCGAGCTTCAAACCGCCACGCGAGACATAGCGCAACTCGGCGTCATCGCTGATCCGCAAATGCGCATGCAAGGGCAATTCAGCCCCGGCCTTGGCAACCTGGACCCAGCCGCCCGGCGAGGCCCATTCGGCCGCGCCTGCGTTGATCAGCCGCTGCGCCGCCGAGCGGGTAGGCGCCAGACCTTTGGACAAGAGCAGTTGGTCAGCACGCATGGCGATCCGATCTATGCTGGGCTGCGCCTGGCAAGCCAGGCGCACAGCAGGCGATCAATAGCGGTAGCTATCGGCCTTGTACGGGCCCGTCTTGGCCACGCCGATATAGGCTGCCTGCTCGTCGGTCAACACGCTCAGCTGCGCATTCAGCGTCGTCAGCTGCAGGATCGCGACTTTCTCGTCCAGATGCTTGGGCAGGACATAGACCTTGCCGTTCTCGTAAGCCTCTTTGCGGGCGAACAATTCGATCTGTGCAATCGTCTGGTTCGCGAACGAACTCGACATCACATAGCTCGGGTGGCCGGTACCGCAGCCCAGGTTCACCAAGCGGCCCTTGGCCAGCAGGATGATGCGCTTGCCATCGGGGAAGATCACATGGTCGACTTGCGGCTTGATCTCTTCCCAGGTGCAGGATTCGAGCGCGGCGACATCGATTTCGTTGTCGAAATGGCCGATATTGCAGACGATGGCCTGGTTCTTCATCGCCTCCATATGCTCGCGACGGATCACGTTCTTGTTGCCGGTGGCGCTGACGAAGATGTCGGCCTTGTCGGCGGCATATTCCATCGTCACAACGCGGAAGCCCTCCATCGCAGCCTGCAGCGCGCAGATCGGATCGATCTCGGTCACCCAGACCTGAGCCGACAGCGCGCGCATGGCCTGAGCCGAGCCCTTGCCCACATCGCCGTAACCAGCGATCACGGCGACTTTGCCGGCGATCATCACGTCGGTGGCGCGCTTGACCGCGTCGACCAGCGATTCGCGGCAGCCATAGAGGTTGTCGAACTTGCTCTTGGTCACTGAGTCATTGACATTGATTGCACGGAACAGCAACTCGCCCTTGGCAGACATTTCTTGCAGACGGTGTACGCCGGTCGTCGTCTCTTCGGTCACACCGATGATTTCGGCGCTCTTGCGGGTGTACCAGGTCGGGTCGACCGCGACCTTGGCCTTGATTGCGGCGAACAGGATCCGCTCTTCCTCGGTGCCTGGATGGTCCAGCACTGACAAGTCCTTCTCGGCCTTCTGGCCCAGATGCATCAGCAAGGTGGCATCGCCGCCGTCGTCGAGGATCATGTTCGGGCCTTCGCCGGCTGCGCCCTTGGCGCCGAACTCGAAGATGCGGTGCGTGTAATCCCAATAGTCTTCGAGCGTCTCGCCCTTGTAGGCAAACACCGGTGTGCCAGCGACGACCAGAGCGGCCGCAGCCTGATCCTGGGTCGAATAAATATTGCAGGAGGCCCAGCGCACTTCGGCGCCCAGTGCTTGCAGCGTTTCCACCAGCACGGCGGTCTGGATCGTCATATGCAGGCTGCCGGTGATGCGCGCGCCCTTCAGCGGTTGCGTGATGGCGTATTCCTTGCGGATCGCCATCAGTGCTGGCATTTCGCATTCAGCGATGTTCAGTTCCTTGCGGCCCCAGGCGGCAAGTGTCAGGTCGGCCACATGGTATTGGTCGGCGGGTAAAGCGGTGATTTTCATTGCGGCAGTCATTGCAAGCTCCTTCAAAATGATGAAGCCGCTGTCGTCTGCGCGTGGCGCTGCCGGTCTTGAGTCAACCGGGGCATCACCCACGCAGAAAACAGCGGGTGAGCGCGGTTGCGGCGTTCTGGATGGTCAAACCGGTCACAGAACGTTTCCGAGCCTGGCCACTGATCAGTGGTCGCAACGCTCCTCGGAAGGGGCGAATTCTAGCCCGAAGTCACGTTGCTTGTCTTTGCCCGCCCGATAATCGAGGTTTAAACAGTCGAGCCTGCAGCCATGAAACCGATCGGAACCCCGCTATCTCCTTCTGCCACCCGGGTGATGCTGCTGGGCAGCGGCGAACTTGGCAAGGAGGTGCTGATCGCGCTGCAGCGCCTGGGTGTCGAGACGATCGCCGTCGACCGCTACGCCAACGCGCCCGGCCAGCAAGTCGCCCACCATGCCCGCACGATCACGATGAGCGACCCGGCGGCGCTGCGCGCCTTGATCCTGGCTGAAAAACCCGACCTGGTCGTGCCCGAAATTGAAGCGATTGCCACGGCTGTGCTCGAGGAACTGGAGGCTGAAGGTCTGGTGCGGGTAATTCCGACCGCCCGCGCCGCCCGCCTGACGATGGACCGCGAAGGCATCCGCAGGCTGGCGGCTGAAACCTTGAACCTGCCGACCAGCCCTTTCAAGTTCTGCGATTCGCTGGCCGAGTT
>CANFIC010000127.1 GCA_947446685.1 Burkholderiales bacterium | reverse complement strand
GGAAACAATCGCCGAGATGAAGGCCGCCGGGTTTTTCAAGGTGCTGCAGCCGAAGCGCTGGGGCGGCTATGAAATGGATCCGCGGGTGTTTTACAGCGTGCAGATGGCCTTGGCTGAAGGCTGCATGGCGACGGCCTGGATCTACGGCGTGGTCGGGGTGCACAACTGGCAGCTGCCGCTCTTTCCAGAACAGGCACAACAGGATGTCTGGGCCAATGATTCGACAATTCTGACCGCTTCGACCTATATGCCGACCGGCAAAGCCGACAAGGTTGATGGCGGCTATACCTTCAATGGCCGCTGGAGCTGGAGCAGCGGCGTCGAACATTGCGAATGGATCCTGCTCGGCGGCCTGTTGCCGAAGAAGGACGGCTCGGGCATCGAGCATTGCACCTTCCTGTTGCCTAAGGCTGATTTCCAGATCGTTCACAACTTTGATGTGCTCGGACTGCGCGCCACGGGCAGCCATGACATCGTGGTGGAAAACGCCTTTGTGCCCGAGCACCGCACCCACCGCACCAACGACCACAGCGACGCCGGTTGCCCCGGGCGCGAGACCAATCCGGGCTGGCTCTACAAGATTCCATTCACCCAGGTGTTCCAGCGCGCGGTCTCGACCGCCTGCATCGGCGCCACCAATGGTGCGATCGCCAGCTTCCGTCTGCGTGCCGCGAGCTTTGTCGGCAAACATGGCTCCAAGACTGCCGAGGATGTCAACGCGCAGCTGGCTGTCAGCGAAGCGATGATGGCCACCGACCAGTTGCAACTGGTCCTGATGCGCAATTACCAGCGCATCGTCGACTGCGCCAGGACCGGCGAGAGGATGCCGGTCGAAGAGCGGCTGATGCAGCGCGCCCAGTCGTCCCAAGTGCCGAAGATCTGCGCTGAAGCGGTCAACGAGATCATGCGCGCCTGTGCGGCTGGCGGTGTTTACAAGTCGAATCCGATCGAGCGTATCTTCCGCGACCTGCATGTGGCCCGCGGCCATATCGCCAACAACACCGACACCTATGCCCGCGCTCACGGTGGGGTGATGCTGGGTCTGCCGAATATGGACCCCTTCGTCTGAATCCGCTGCCTTTGAAGGGGAATACCTTGGATGAACAATTTGATGTGATCGTTGTCGGTTCCGGAGCCGGTGCCTTGCTGGCGGCGATCCGTGCTGCTGATGCCGGGCTGAGGCCCTTGGTGGTCGAGAAATCCGGCCTGATCGGCGGAACCTCGGCGATCTCGGGCGGCGCCATCTGGATCCCCGTCAATGACGACATGCCGGGCGCAGGCCTGCAGGACAACATCGAGCAGGCTTTTGAGTATGTAAAAACCTGTGCCAAGGGCCTGGCGAGCGACGACCGCGTGCTGGCCTATGTCGAGACGGCCAAGGTGCTGGCGCGCTATCTGGGCGAGATCGGCATTCCCTACCGATGCATGCCGCATTACTCGGACTATTACCCGACCGTGCCTGGCGGCTTGCCTGGCGGTCGGACGATGGATCCGATCGACTACAACGCGGCCAAGCTCGGTGCGCAGTTGCTCGAGGATGTGCGGCCGACCAACCCCGGCCAGTTGATCTTTGGCCGGATGCAGATGAACGCTTTCGAGGCCCGCGTCATGCTGGCGCGCGAACCCCAGGCCAAGTGGATGCTGATGGGCATCATGCTGCGCTATGCCATGGATCTTCGCTGGCGTTTCAAGTCCAAACGCGATCGCCGTCTGACTGGCGGACAGGCCTTGATCGCCGGCCTTTATGCCGCGTTGCGCGAGCGGAAGATTCCGGTCTGGGTGAACTGCCCCATGCAATCGCTGGTCACCGACCCGGCGAATCCGGGTCGGGTCAGCGGGCTGATCGTGGAGCGCAATGGGCAGCCGCAGCGCCTGCTGGCAAAGCATGCAGTCGTGCTGGGGGCCGGCGGCTTCGAGCGCAACCAGGCTTTGCGCGAGCAATATCTGCCGTCTCCGACCAATGCTGACTGGACCGCCACACCGCCGCTGGGCAATACCGGCGACACGATTCTGGCCGGTGCTGCGATTGGCGCCCAACTGCACCTGATGGGTCATACCTGGGGCGCGCCGACGCTGGAAGTACCCAAGGAGGAGAAGTTTCGCGCGGTCTTCGTTGAGCGTTCGCTGCCGGGCTGCATGGTGGTCAACCGGCAGGGCTTGCGCTTTCTGAACGAGTCCGGGCCTTATCCCGAGTTCCAGCAGGCGATGTTTGCCGAGCACCAGAAGAATGGCGGGGCGATTCCGGCCTGGATCGTATTTGATGCTGATTTCCGCGCCAACAATCCGCTCGGCCCGATGATGCCTGGCAGCGCCGTGCCCGACAGCAAGCTGCGCAAGAGCTGGCTGAGGACGGTCTACTGGAAGGGTGCCACGCTGGAAGAACTGGCTGGCGAGATCGGGGTCGATGCTGCCGGTCTGGTCGCCAGCGCAAAGCGCATGACCGAGTTTGCCGGCACCGGCAAAGACCTGGAGTTTGACCGCGGCGGCAATTCCTTCGACCGCTATTACGGCGACCCGACCTTGAAGAACCCGAATCTGGGTCCGATCGCCAAAGGGCCTTTTTATGCCATGAAGCTGTTCCCTGGCGACATCGGCACCAAGGGCGGCTTGTTGACCGATCGCGACGCGCGGGTGCTTGATGCCGCTGGCCAGCCAATCGAAGGCCTGTATTGCATCGGCAACAACAGCGCATCGGTGATGGGCCCGGCCTATCCCGGTGCCGGCTCGACCCTCGGCCCGGCGATGACCTTCGCCTACCGGGCAATTGCTCAAATCACCGGTCAACCGATTGCGCTGGAACGCACCGATCTGCTGTCGGCATGAGCAAGCTCGCATCGACAGTCACACCGATCCTGCCCGCGCTCGAAGTTGACAGCGCCGCTGATCTGACATGGAGCGATTCGGCTGACTTGCTGGTCGTCGGCTGGGGCGGGGCGGGTGCAAGCGCCGCCATTGAGGCACGCAGTCACGGGGCCTCGACCTTGGTGATTGACCGTTTCAGCGGTGGTGGCGCAACGGCCTTGTCGGGCGGCGTGGTCTATGCCGGCGGCGGCACCGACCAGCAAAACCAGGCTGGTTGCAGCGATTCGCCAGCAGCGATGTTCGACTATCTCAAGCATGAGGTCGACGGTGTCGTGTCCGACGCCACGCTCAAATCCTTCTGCGACCAGAGTGTTGCCAACCTGCTTTGGCTCGAAGCCCAGGGTGTCAGCTTCAGCGCCAGCCTGGCCAAGCAAAAAACCTCTTATCCACCTGACGGGGTCTTCCTCTATTACTCAGGCAACGAAGTGGTGCCAGCCTTCGCCGGCGTTCACGCACCAGCACCACGCGGCCACCGTGCGGTCTCCAAAGGCCAGTCCGGCGCTGCGCTGTTCGCCGGTCTGCAGGCGGCCACGCTGAAAGCCGGGGCCCGCATCATGACCCAGGCTTGCGTGCGCAGGCTGGTTCGGCAACGCAGCGGCGATGACCAACCCGGGCGAATCCTCGGCGTCGAGGTCTGGCAGTTGCCCGCAGGGGATCCCCGAACCGCACGCCATGTGGAACTTGATGGTTTGATCGCCGGCTGGCGGCTCTACCACCCAGGCAAAGCTGCCGCCGCGCGTTCCGAGCAGGCCGTGATCGAGCAGGAAATTGCCACACCGCGTTTTGTTCGTGCCAACCGCGCGGTCATCCTGTCGACGGGTGGCTATATCTACAACCCGGAGCTGATCAATACCCATGCGCCGCAATACCGCAAAGGCTGGCCGATCGGCGGCGCCGGTTGTGACGGCAGCGGCTTGCGCCTGGGGCAAAGCGTCGGCGCTGCGGCGCGCAAGCTGGGCAATATTTCAGGCTGGCGTTTCATCACCCCGCCTTACAGCTGGCCCAAGGGTCTGGTTGTCAATCGCAGCGGCGAACGCTTCTGCAATGAACAGGTCTACGGCGCCAAGCTCGGCCATCACATGGTCGAGCAGCAGGGCGGCAAGGCCTGGCTGCTGATCGACAGCAAGCTGCGCTGGCAAGCCATCAAGGAATGCCTGTTCGGCCGTCTCTGGGCTTTCCAGTCTTTGCCTGCACTGGCGTTGATGTTCATGGGGGCTAAAAAGGCTTCAACCGTGGCAGCGCTGGCCTTGCGCATTGGTGCCGACCCGGAAAAGCTGACACACAGCGTCGAAGCGGCCAATGCAGCGGCGCGTGGTGAAGCTGAAGACCCGATGGGGAAGTCTGCCGACATGCGCCAGCAACTGGTCAAAGCGCCTTTTTACGCGATCGACATTTCGATCGGCGAAAAACTCTTTCCGCTCGCCACGCTGACTCTGGGCGGCCTGACGGTCAACGAAATCGACGGTCATGTCACCGACTCGCAGGGCCGTGATATTCCTGGTCTGTTTTCTGCCGGTCGTTCGGCGATCGGTCTGCCTTCTTCGAGCTATATCAGTGGCTTGTCGCTGGCGGATTGTGTTTTTTCAGGCCGACGCGCCGGTCGTGCGGCTGTCAATGAGTGAAACGGATCTGGATATGAGCGGAAATTTGATCGGCAAGGTAGCCCTGGTGACCGGCGGCGCCAGTGGTGTGGGCGAAGAAACTGCGCGGCTGTTGTGCGCTCAGGGTGCTTCGGTGGCGATCAGCGACATCAATGTGTTGGCAGGGGAGAAACTTGCTGCCGAACTCGGCGAGCAAGCGATCTTCATCCGCCACGATGTGACCGATGAGCAGGATTGGGCGGCGGTGATGGCCGCTGTCACCTCGCGTTTTGGCAAGCTCGACATCCTGGTCAACAACGCCGGCATCCTGATGCCGGGAACGATCGAGTCGGCCAAGCTGGCCCAGTTCCAGCGCCTGATGCAGGTCAACGCTGAATCCTGCTTTCTCGGCTGCCAGCATGGCGTGGCGGCGATGAAGGAAAAAGGTGGATCGATCATCAATATGGCATCGATCGCTTCCTGGTTGCCGATGGATGACTACCTGGCCTATAGCGCGAGCAAGGCCGCCGTGGCTGCGATCAGCCGCAACAGCGCTTTGCATTGCCGCAAGAAAGGCTATCCGGTGCGCATCAATTCGGTTCATCCCGACGGCATTTACACGCCGATGATGAAGGCCGCGCTGCCTGCCGGCGTGACAGCCGAGATGGTGCTGCACAACGCGCAAACCAATCCGTCCGGCCGGGCTTATCTGCCCGAGCGCATTGCCCAGTTGATCTTGTTCCTGGCCTCGGACGCGTCGAGCGTGATCAGCGGCTCCGAACTCCACGCCGACAACGCCGTGATGGGCATGGGCCTTTGAGCGTGACAGGGATTGCCGAGACAGGCAGCCGCTATCGCCGGTTGCGCGTGACTGCCGTGATCGAGGAAACCCATGATGCGAAGTCTTTCGTGTTCGAGTTGCCGCAGGATCAGGCCGAGGCTTTCCTCTACCGTCCGGGTCAGTTTCTGACCTTGCGCTTGCCGGTGGCGGGCCGGCATCTGCCGCGCTGCTATTCGATGTCGAGCGCGCCAGGGCTTGATGCCGCGCCTCGGGTTACGGTCAAGCGGGTCGATGCCGGGCGCGGATCGAACTGGTTATGCGACCAGATCAAGGTGGGTGACAGCATCGAACTGCTGCCACCTGCCGGGCAGTTCACACCGCAAAGCTTGAATGGCGATTTCCTGCTTTTCGCCGGTGGCAGCGGCATCACGCCGGTGTATTCGATCCTGCGCTCGGTGCTGGAAGGCGGCAGCGGCCGGGTCCTGCTGTTCTATGCCAACCGGGATCAGCGTTCGGTCATCTTTGCCGAGCCACTGGAACAACTGCTGAGCCAATATCCGCAGCGTTTGCAGGTCATTCATTGGCTCGATTCGGTGCAGGGCATTCCTTCGCAGGCGCAATTGACCGAGGCCGCCAAGGCTTGGGTTTCGGCCCAGGCCTTCATCTGCGGACCGGGCCCCTTCATGCAGGCTTGCGAAGCCGCGCTGGCGATGCTGGGCATGACCAGCGACATGATTCATGTCGAACGTTTTGCCTCCTTGCCGGATGAGGAAGACCTGGCGCCAAGCGCAGCGGTGCTGGCTGTCGTCGATTCGGCCCAGGTCGAAATCCATTACCTGGGTCAGGTCCTGCAGCTTGAATGCGGTGGCAATGAATCGGTGCTTGACGCAGCGCTGCGCCAGAAAATCGAACTGCCTTATTCCTGCATGGCCGGCATGTGCGCAGCCTGCATGTGCCAGCTTCAATCGGGCACGGTGCAGATGCGCGGCAACGATGTGCTCGACGAGAAAGACTTGAGCCGGGGCTGGATCCTGGCTTGTCAGGCCGTCCCCACCAGCCAACGCTTGACCCTGAAATTCGCCGAATGAATCCAAGCCTTCCACAGACCTTGCCGCAGGTCATCCGCCTGGCCGCCCAAACCCATCCCATGCGCCGGGCGATCGTCGACGGCGCTGTCGTCATCAGCTATGCCGATCTGGCCGACAAGGCTGAGCGGGTCGCGCGCGGCTTGCTGGCCCTGGGTGTTCAAGCGGGAGACCGGGTTGCGATCTGGGCGCCGAACCAGTTCGAATGGATTCTGGCCGCCTGCGGCATCCATATGGCCGGCGCGGTGCTGGTGCCCTTGAATACAAGAATGAAAGGTGCCGAGGCGGCCGATATATTGGCGCGCAGCAAGGCCTCATTGCTGTTTTGCGTCGGTGATTTCCTCGGCCAATATATGCCCGCCCAACTCGACGGCCAGCGCCCGGCGACGCTGCAGCATCTGGTGGTGCTCGGTGCAGGTCAGACTCGCAGCGGCGAGACCCCTTGGGCGGAATTTCTGCAGCAGGGTGATTCGGTGCCCAGCCAAGCCGTGCATGAGCGGGAGGCCGCTTTAGGCTACGACAGTCTGGCCGACTTGATGTTCACCTCGGGCACAACCGGGCGCCCCAAAGGCGTGATGGCCGCGCATGGCCCGACGATCCAGGCCTTCAGCGTCTGGTCGGCCTGCGTCGGTCTGGGTGCCGGTGATCACTATTTGATCGTCAACCCGTTTTTCCATACCTTCGGTTACAAGGCCGGTTGGGTGGCTGCCTTCCTCAGCGGCGCCACAGTCTTTCCGCAGCAGTTGTTCGATGCCGGGCAGATGCTGCAGCGGATCGCCACCGACCGCATCAGTTTTCTGCCCGGCCCGCCAACCCTGTTCCTGACCATGCTGGCCCATCCGCAGTTGCAGGATTTCGACCTGAGCTCGCTGCACGCCGCAGTCACCGGGGCGGCCAGCGTGCCGCCGATCCTGATCCAGCGCATGCGTGAGGAATTGGGCATCAAGCTGGTCACCACCGCCTATGGACTGACCGAGTGCGGCGGTTGCGCGACTTTGTGCGAGCCCAGCGACAGCGCCGAGACCGTTGCCAACACCTGCGGACATGCCTTGCCAGGCACCGAGTTGCGGGTGGCCGATGCCCAGGGCCATGCCATGCCGACCGGTGAAGCAGGTGAGGTGCAACTGCGTGGCTACCATGTGATGAAGGGCTACTTCGAGGACGAAGCCGGCACCCGCGAAGCCATTGATACCGAGGGCTGGCTGCATACCGGCGATGTCGGCGTGCTCGACGAACGCGGTTATCTGCGCATCACCGATCGGCTCAAGGATATGTTCATCAACGGTGGCTTCAATTGCTACCCGGCCGAAATCGAACGCCTGATGGCGCCCCATCCGGCGATTGCGCTGGCTGCGGTGATCGGTATTGCCGATGAGCGCCTGGGCGAGGTCGGTTGTGCCTATGTGGTGCTGCGCAGCGGCAGTCAGCTCGATGCGGCCGAATTGATCGCCTGGTGCCGATTGAATATGGCCAATTACAAGGTGCCGCGCAAGGTGTTCTTCGTCGACGCCTTGCCGGTCAATGCAGCCAACAAGGTCGACAAGAAAATATTGCGCGCCCAGTTCATGCAGAACAGCGCCCCCGTTTGAAAAAGAAGAGCAAGACATGAACAAGATCGTCATCACCGGTTCGCAGTCAGGCATGGGCCTGGCCTTGCGTGAACATCTGAGCGCCCAGGGCGCCAGCATCATCGGCATCGATCTGCCCGGCAAGGGCGCCGAGATCGAGGCTGACCTGTCGAACCGGGCCGGCCGGGCTGCAGCCGTGGCGCAGACGCTCGAACTTTGTGGCGGACAGCTCAATGGCGTGGTGGCCAACGCTGGCGTCGACCTGCCAGGCAATCTGCCGCTGATGCTGGAGCTCAACTATCTCGGCGCGATCGAATTGCTGCAAGGCTTGCGCCCGGCGCTGGCCCTTGCCGGCCGCTCCGGCGCTGCCGCAACGGTGTCGGATTCGGTGGCGATCTCTCCCGGCATCCCCGAAGCGCTGGTCGAGCAGTTGCTGACTCGCGGCCAGGACGCTTTGACCACGGTGACGATGGCGCTGGCATCGAACCCGAATCTGGGTTACCAGGTCAGCAAGATGGCGCTGGCGCGCTGGATCCGGCGCAATGCGGCAAGCGCCGAATGGGCCGGTGCCGGCATCACCTTGAATGGCGTCGCCCCCGGACCGGTGATGACACCGCTGCTGGCCCATGATCTGCTGGATCCGCAAAAGGGCCCGATGATCCGGGCCTTGCCGCAGCCCTTGGGTGAGTTCACCACGCCGCAAGCGGTGGCCGAGTTGTATGAATTCCTGCTCAGCCCCAAGGCCAGATATATCGTCGGCCAGATCATCATGATCGATGGCGGTATCGAAGCGGCCTGGCGCAGCGACGACTGGCCTTGCGCCTGGCAAATCGGCCGCGAAGAATTCATCGGGCGCTATTTCTCCCGCAAAGCTTGAGCCTGATGACCAGGCCGGTCGCGATGGTCACCGGTGCCAGTCGAGGCATCGGCCGGGCCACCGCAATGGCCTTTGCCAAGGGCGGCTTCGATCTGGTGATCACAGCCCGCGCTGAAAACCGCAAACGTGACGGTGAACTCACCGATGCCTTGGGTCAGCCGCTCGCCGGCAGCCTGGCGGATACCGAAACCGCTTTGTTGCACTTGGGCGCCAAGGTACTCGCGCTGCCGATGGACCTGCTGGACAGCGCCTCGATTGATCAGGCGGCCGCCCAGGCGCTAGCGCATTTCGGCCGTATCGATGTGCTGATCAACAACGCGATCTACCAGGGGATCGACATCAACGCCAGCCTGGCCGATCTGAGCCCGGACACCTTGCTGCGGGTCTGGCAAGCCTATCTGCAAGCGCCCTTGCAGCTGAGCCTTTTGCTGCTGCCGGCGATGCTGGCGGCAGGCAAGGGCAGCATCATCAATGTCAGCAGCGGCGCCGGTGAAAGCGACCCGCCATTGCCAGCCGGCCAGGGAGGCTGGGGCTTTGCCTATGGTGCCGGCAAGGCGGCCTTGTCGCGCTTGGCCGGTGTGATTGCGGCTGAATATGGCTCTCGGGGCATCTTCGCTTACACCGTCAATCCGGGCATCGTCAACACCGAGGCCTTGCGGGCGTCGATCGGCGAGGACGGCGAACTGGCGCGCCGCTATGGCGCAACCCCGCCCGAATTGCCTGCAGCGGTGCTGCTCTGGCTGGCAACCTCGGAGCTGGCACCACAGTTCCAGCGTCAGACGGTGCAGGCCCAGCGCTTGGCCAAAGCGCAGGGACTTGGCTGACCAAGAGCGCCCCGAATTTGCCCATGGTGGAGAATTGCCACGATCAACGGAGCCTGCCCAAGGCTGAACAACTTGACGAATTTCTACGCTTTCAACGGTGATGCCGACGGCCTCTGCGCCTTGCAGCAATTGCGCCTGGCCGATGCAGCGCCGGCTGAACTGATCACCGGCGTCAAGCGCGACATCGAGTTGCTGCAACGCGTGCCGGCCAAATCCGGAGATTGCGTCACCGT
>CANFIC010000126.1 GCA_947446685.1 Burkholderiales bacterium | reverse complement strand
GCTTCATTGCATTTCGCACCTGAGTTGCTGTTGCTGGCGCAAGGCACCGGTCTCGGGCTGAAAGCGGCGATCTTCGACGTCGACGGCGTGTTGACCGATGGCAGCATCTACATCGGCGAACAGGGTGAAAGCTTCAAGGCTTTTTCAAGCCTCGATGGGCATGGCTTGAAGTTGCTGGTTCAGGGCGGCATCACACCGATCATCATCACCGGACGTGATTCGCCGGCCGTGCGCCGCCGAGTTGCCGATCTGGGTTTGCAATATGCCGCTTACGGCGCGCGCGACAAGTTGGCTGTGGCTCAGCCGCTGCTTGATCAGCTTGGACTGCAATGGGCCGAAGTGGCGGTGATGGGTGATGACTGGCCCGATCTGCCTCTATTGACCCGCGCCGGTTTTGCCTGTGCGCCTGCGCAAGCCCATGCCGAAGTCAGGGCCGTCGCCCATTACGTGACGCAGGCTGAAGGCGGGCGCGGCGCTGCACGCGAATGCTGTGACTTGCTGCTGCAGGCCAATGGGCGTTATGCACAGTTGTTGAACGGGCACCTCGACACCCTCGACGGAGGCGCTTGATGGCGGTTCTGGCGCCATCCTCGCTCAGCCTTGCTCCGAGCACGGTGCAGCCGCTGATCTGGCGGATCCAGGCAATGCTTGCGGCTTATCTGCCCTTGGTATTGATGGCCGTGTTGGCCAGCGGGACCTGGTGGCTGGTGAAAAACACGCCTTTGCTCGAAGGGCCGACCGAAGCGATTGCGCCTCGGCATCTGCCTGACTACAGCATGAAGAACTTCGATCTGCAGCGCATCGGTGTCGATGGTCAACTGCGCATCCGGATTGAAGGTAGCGAGCTGCGGCATTTCCCGGATACCGATACGCTCGAAATTGACGGCGTGCGACTGCGCGCGATCGCTGCTGACGGCAGCCAGACTTTGGCCACAGCCGGCCGGGCAATCTCGAACGGGAATGCCAGTGAAATTCAATTGCTGGGCAAAGTGAATTTGCGGCGCTTCGACAGCAAGCAGCAGGGCGCGGCGCTGTCTGTGCCAAGGCTGGAGGTACGTGGGGAGTTTTTGCAGTTGCTGGCGAATACCGAACAACTGCGCTCGCATTTGCCGGTGACTTTGATTCATGCGGGTAGCGAGTTGTATGCGCAGAGTTTCGATTACGACCATTTGCGGGCGCAGTTGAGTTTCAACGGACCGACGAGCGCGCGGTTCAACTCTTCCGCAAAAAGATAAACATGCTGGATTGGCCGGGTCATGTGCGGCCAATAAAAAAGCGCCCGGAGGCGCTTTTTAACAATCATTGCAGGGCTCAGTAGCCGCCGCCGCCGGAACGTCCGCCGCCGCCGCCACCACCGTAGCCACCACCGCCGCCGCCGGAGCGTCCGCCGCCACCGCCACCGTAGCCGCCGCCACCACCGCAGCCGCCGCCACCAAAGCCGCCGCCGCCGGAACGTCCGCCGCCACCACCAGCACCGCCGCCGAAGCCGCCACCGCCGGAACGGCTACCGCCGCCACCACCGTAGCCGCCACCGCCGCCGCCGCCACCAAAGCCACCGCCGCCTGAGCGACCGCCACCACCACCGAAGCCGCCCGGACGCTCTTCGCGCGGACGTGCCTCATTGACAACGATAGCGCGGCCATCAAGGGCCTGACCATTCATGCCATTGACTGCAGATTGAGCTTCAGCATCCGAGCTCATTTCCACGAAGCCGAAGCCCTTGGAACGGCCGGTGTCACGATCCATCATGACTTTTGCGGAAGTCACAGTGCCAAATTGCCCGAACGCCTCTTGCAGCGTCTCGTCACGCACGCTGTAAGCGAGGTTGCCGACGTAAAGCTTGTTTCCCATGGGGGAAGCCCTTTCAATACCTAAAAAACATATGGAGCTTCAACCCGTCGTGACCCATTCAAGCGAAGGTGCGGCTTCCAAACACAGGTAATTATTATGATGTAACGGATTGGTATAAAGCAAAGCAAGGGGCAAAGGTGTTGTTTTTTTGCAGTTTCAGATAAATGTGGCCTTGACGCAAGTGAGTGGCGGCTTCTTTCTATGATGGGCGGCATGGTGGTAAACGACATATTGCGACAAGATTCCTGCGGGTATTCCATACCCCGGATTGCCAGTTTGGTGCCCAGCGTTACCGAATTACTGGTGGACCTCGGCCTGGGCCCGCAGTTGGTGGCGCGCACCGGTTATTGCATTCATCCAAAACAGGCCTTGGTCAATGTCCCCAAGGTCGGGGGCACCAAGGATGTGAATTTGAGCAAGTTGCGGCGGCTTGCGCCCAGCCATGTGATCGTCAACCAGGATGAAAACCGGCTGGAGACGGTTCAAGCGCTGCGCGAGTTCGTGCCCCATGTCATCGTGACCCATCCGCAGGGGCCGACCGACAATCTATTGCTGTTCGAGCAGATGCGGCAGGAATTTGGCGATCTGCCGCAGGTGTCCCTTCATTGCGATGCGCTGGCCGCCCGATTGCAGCAGGCCCTGGCGCGTTGCCGCGCAGCATCCTGGCCGCAGCAGCGAGTGCTCTACCTGATTTGGCGCGAGCCCTGGATGACGATCGCCCGCGATACCTATATCGCAAGGATGCTGGCCGAGGTCGGCTGGCAAAGCTGGCCGGCAGTCGAGGGCGGCGAAACCGGCGCCGCGCGTTATCCGGTGTTGCAGGGGGACGAAGCCTGGCTGGCCGATGTCGAGCGCATCCTGCTCAGCTCCGAGCCCTACAGCTTCGATACATCTCATCTGCAGCAGGCACAGGCACTTTGCCCTCGAGCCAAGGTGCAACTGGTCGACGGCGAGCTGCTCAGCTGGTACGGCCCCCGGGCGGCGCAAGGCCTCGACTATCTGCGCTTGCTGGCGAGCGGCTGAGGACGCAAATTTTTCTGGCCGTTGGCAGGCTGCGAGCGCGGTTTCCCGCCTGACAATGCTCAGCATGGACATTTACAAGCCTCTGGTCGCCCTGCTGGCCATCGTCAATCCAATTGGCGTTGTCCCTTTTTTCATCCACTTCACCAGCAGCCTGTCGCCGGAACAACGTCGACATACGATTGGTGTCAGTGCCTTCACCGCATTTCTGGTGATCGCGATCAGCGCTTTGGCGGGGCTGCAGGTGATCGAATTTTTCGGCATTTCTCTTGCTTCGTTCCAGGTGGGCGGCGGCACGCTGCTCTTGATCAGCTCACTCCAGATGCTCAACGCCCAGCCTGCCGAGGCGCGCAAGGATGATGTCAGCGAAGCCGCCAACAAGGCCGATGCCGGCGCCAGCATCGCTGTTGTGCCACTGACGATCCCTTTGCTGACCGGCCCGGCGACGATCTCGACGATGGTCATCTACGCCGAAAAAACCCGCCATTGGTGGGAGCTGGCCGTGCTGGTTGGCTATGGCGTGGTGGTCGCCCTGGTCACTTATGCGGTGTTCTCGGCCTCAGGCCGTATCGCCCGCGTGCTCGGCCAGACCGGCATCAATATCATGACAAGGTTGATGGGTTTGATCCTGGCCGCGCTGGCAGTTGAACTGTTGGCCGATGGTCTGATCAAGTTGTTCCCGGTCCTCGCTTCGCATCTTTCCAACTGATCGGAATCTATGTTCGACTACATCATCGTGGGTGCCGGAACCGCCGGTTGTCTGCTGGCCAATCGACTCAGCGCCGACCCGGCCAAGCGGGTCCTGCTGCTGGAAGCCGGCGGACGCGACGACTATCACTGGATCCATATCCCCGTCGGCTACCTCTATTGCATCGGTAATCCGCGCACTGACTGGCTTTACCAGACCGAGGCTGAAGCGGGGTTGAACGGGCGCAGCCTGCGTTACCCGCGCGGCCGTGTGCTGGGCGGCAGCTCGAGCATCAACGGCATGATCTATATGCGTGGCCAGCAGCGCGACTACGACGGCTGGGCCGAGGCTGTGGCCGACCCCAGCTGGCGCTGGGACGAGACCTTGACCCATTTCAAGCGGCATGAAGACCATTGGCGGCTCGATGGCGAGGGTGCCTCGGACTTGTTCAAGTCCCGGCATGGCCATGGCGGCGAATGGCGGGTCGAGCGCCAGCGTTTGCGCTGGGACATCCTCGATGCCTTCGCCTGCGCAGCGCAGCAGGCCGGTATCCCGGCCACCGACGATTTCAATGGCGGCAACAACGAAGGGGTCGGCTATTTCGAAGTCAACCAGCGCTCGGGCTGGCGCTGGAATACGGCCAAGGCGTTCTTGCGTCCGACCTGCTATGGACGGCCGAATTTCGAGCAGTGGACCGGCTCGCAGGTGCAGCGTTTGTTGTTCGATCCAACCGAAGGCCAGTTGCGCTGCAGCGGCCTCGAGGTGCTCACGCCGCATGGCATCGAACGCCCGCAGCTCAATCCGGGTGGCGAGGTTCTGCTCGCCGCTGGCGCCATCGGCTCGCCGCAAATTCTCCAGCTGTCTGGCCTGGGGCCGAAGGCCTTGTTGCGTCAGCATGGGATCGAGGTGCGGCGGGATTCACCCGGAGTCGGCGCGAATCTGCAGGATCATTTGCAGATCCGCACGGTCTTCAAGGTGCAGGGGGCCAAGACCTTGAATACGCTGGCCAGCAACTGGTGGGGCAAGGCGATGATCGCTCTGGAATATGCGCTCAAGCGCAGCGGGCCGATGAGCATGGCACCGTCGCAGCTTGGCGCTTTCACGCACAGCGGGCCTGACAAGGTCTGGCCCGACCTGGAATATCACGTGCAACCGTTGTCGCTCGATGCCTTCGGTGAACCGCTGCACAAGTTCAACGCCTTCACCGCCAGCGTCTGCAACCTGAATCCGACCAGCCGCGGCACGGTCCAGATCCGCTCGGCTGATGCAGCTGCAGCGCCGGCAATTGCACCGAACTATCTGAGCACCGACGAGGACCGGCGCATTGCCGCCGAAAGTCTGCGCCTGACGCGGCGCATCGTGGCGCAGCCGGCTTTGGCGCGCTATCAGCCCGAAGAGTTCAAGCCCGGCGTGCAGTTCCAGACCGATGCGGAACTGGCTCGTTTGGCCGGCGACATCGCGACCACGATCTTCCACCCGGTGGGTACTTGCAAGATGGGTCGCAGCGACGATCCGATGGCCGTTGTCGACAGCCACCTGAGAGTGCGCGGCGTGGCGGGTCTGCGGGTGATCGACGCCAGCGTGATGCCGTCAATCACCAGCGGCAATACCAATTCGCCAACGCTGATGATTGCCGAGCGCGCCGCCAACTGGATCAAGGCCGGCGAATAGAACTCAGGCCTTGAAACGCTGCTCCAGATAAGCCAGCAGCGTGCGAATCGTCTGCGCCTCGCCGCCGATCGGCCGGCCAGGGCGGGCGGCATCATTCCAGGCAAACAGGTCGATATGCAGCCAGTCCTGGTTCGCGGCGACAAAATACTCCAGGAACAATGCTGCGGTGATTGCACCGCCCAGGGCTGTCCTGCCGGTGTTGACGATGTCGCCGACCGAGCTGTCGATATTGACCTTGTAGGGCTCCCACAGCGGCATATGCCAGAGCGGATCATCGAGCTTCATGCCGAGGTCGACCAGGTCGCGAGCAGTATCGAAATGCTTGCTGAACAAGGCCGGCAGATGGGCGCCGAGCGCCACCCTTGCGGCGCCGGTCAAGGTAGCCAGATCGATGATCAGCTCGGGCTTTGATTCAGAGGCATAGGCCAGCGCATCGCTGAGCACGACCCGACCCTCGGCATCGGTATTGCCGATTTCGATCTGCAGGCCTTTGCGCGTCTTGATCACATCGCCGGGGCGGTAGGCATTGCCCGAGATCGAATTTTCCACCGCAGGAATCAGCACCTGCAGACAGACCGGCAGCTTGAAGGCCATCACCAGCGCCGCCAGCCCCAACGCATTGGCGGCGCCACCCATGTCTTTTTTCATCTGGCGCATGCCGTCGGCACCCTTGATGTCGAGGCCGCCGGTGTCAAAGCAAACGCCTTTGCCGACGATGCTGATGCGCGGTGCTTTCGGGTTGCCCCAGTTCAGCTCGATCAGGCGCGGCTCGCGCGAGCTTGCTCTGCCCACTGCGTGGATGGCAGGGAAACCTTTCTTCAGCAGCGCTGCACCGACCACCTGACTGAATTTGGCGCCATGCTGCTCAGCCACCATGCGGGCGGCCATGGCCAACTCTTCCGGTCCCATATGTTCGGCTGGGGTGTTGACCAGGTCGCGGGTGGCGGTTATTGCCGTGGCCAGCGCCAAGCCGCGCTGTGCCAAGGGTCCGGGTGGCAGTATCAAAATCGCCGGCGCGCGGCGGCGTTTTTTGTAGAGGTCGAACTGATAGGCGCCGAGCTCCCAGGACAAGGCGGCCTGCTCGGCATCAAGGCTGATCCCGTCGTCCGACAATGTGTAGTTGCCTTCAGGCAAGGCCTGCGGTAGCGAGGCCAGCGCAAACGGATGCCTTGCGTGGGCAACGCCGGCAAAGACCCGGCCGAGCCGACCTTCGGCATCCGGCACCAGCGCATGGCTGTCGGGTGCGCCGATAAAACCGTTGGCGGCCAGCCAATTGCGGGTCGGTTCCGGCAGCTTTGCAGCGATGGCCTGGAAGGCGGTGCGGTCGACCACGGTGATGGCGATCGCGCCAGCGGGTGCGGATTTTTTCAGTTCAACAGTCATTGCGGCTCCGTTGCAGCTTGCGGAAAAACATGATTGTCGCCTGAGGGCTCCAGACGGGCAGGCGCCAGCGATTTGTAAAGAAATTCTTCATCGGCCTGTCAACCGGCCCGAATCCAGGCGCGTTGTGACTGCAGTTGGACCGGAATATCGGTCCGGTGATCTGAAGATTGAGACAGAAAGGCATACAGCCATGAAGGTTCAGCAACGCAGTGAAACCCAGACCCGGCGCATTCCGATGCCCGAGTTGAACGGCGACAAAGGTCGCAAGCATGAGGCTTTCGAGCTCGGTAATTTCGGTTGCGACCGTCGCAGTCTGGCGCGTGCAATGCGCTTGGATCGCAAGCGCTGATCGATGCAAGGAAAGCGCCCTCGGTCAAGCCAGGGGCGCCAGCAATAGTTCCAGATCCTGCGGTGTGAACTTGGTCAATTCGGCCGGGTCGCTGCCCAGGATTCCATCTGCCAAGGCTTGTTTGCGGGCTTGCAGATCCAGCATCCTCTCCTCGATGCTGCCCGCCACCACCAATTTGTAGACAAAGACAGGCTTGTCCTGGCCGATCCGGTGCGCTCTTGCGCTCGCCTGCGCCTCGACCGCAGGATTCCACCAGGGGTCGACATGGATGACCGTATCGGCTGCGGTCAGGTTCAGACCGACCCCGCCGGCCTTCAAGCTGATCAACATCAACGGTGACTCAAGCGCCTGGAAGCGCCGCACGATGTCGGCGCGCTGGCTGACCGGCGTCGATCCGGTGAGGGTCAGAAAAGGCAGATCCAGACGCTGCAGATCTTCGGCGATCAAGGCCAGCATCTCGGCAAACTGCGAAAAAACCAGCACCCGCCGGCCCTCCGCCAGCAACTCGGGCAGCATGTCGCCGAGTAACTCCAGTTTGGCCCGCTCCATTTCCGCCGGCAGCTCGGTGCCCTTGACGAGGCGTGGGTCACAGCAGACCTGACGCAGTTTCAGCAAGGCGTCCAGCACCGAGATCTGGGCCCCGGCAAAACCCTTGCGTTGCAACACGCGGCGCACCTGCTTGTCAGCCGCCACCCGCACGCTCTCGTACAGATCGCGCTGCTGGCCATAGAGCTGTACCCGCCGCGTCATCAGAGTCAAGGGTGGCAGCTCGGCAGCGACCTCTTCCTTGCGGCGGCGCAGGATGAACGGTCGCACCCGTTGCGCCAGCAACTGTGCCCGCAAGCTCTCGCCGCCGACCTCGATCGGTTTGCGCCAGAGACGCGCAAAGCTACGTGCATCGCCGAGAAAGCCCGGCATCAGGAAGTCGAACTGCGCCCACAACTCACCCAGATGGTTTTCCAGCGGCGTGCCGGTCAGGCAAAGCCGGTGTCGCGCATTCAGTCGCCGCGCCGCGTTGGCTGCTCGGCTGGAAGCATTCTTCACCGTCTGGGCCTCGTCGAGTATCAGCAGATGCCAGCGCTGTGCCGCCAAGGGCGTGATGTCGCGCCAGAGCAGCGGATAGGTGGTCAGCACCAAGTCGTATGCGGCCAGACGGCGGAAATCCTGGGCGCGCTGCGGGCCTTGCAGCACCAATACCGACAGGTCAGGGGCGATGCGACGGGCTTCAGCCAGCCAGTTGAACAGCAGCGAGGTAGGCAGCACCACCAATGCCGGCAGATCGAGGCGGCCGGCCTGCTTTTCCAGCAGCAGATGCGCCAGCGCCTGGGCTGTCTTGCCCAGCCCCATATCGTCGGCCAGGATGCCGGCCAGACCCTGCGCCCGCAGATACTGCAGCCAGGCCAGCCCACTCAGCTGATAGGCACGCAGGGTCAGGCCCAGACCAGCCGGCGCTGCCACTGGCTGAGGCGAGCCTGCCGCGAGCAGCCGCTGTGCCAGTTGACGCAAGCCGGCGTCGCCGACGATCTGCCAGCCCGCGGACTGGTTCAAATCGTCGAGCATCGCCAGGCGCGTCGCATCCCAGTCGGTCAGCTTCACGGGTCCCGGCGGCAGCTTGGGATCGGTCAGCAGGTCGACCATGGCGCCGATGATGGCCTTCAGCATTGCCGCCGGCGCCTCGATGCGGCGCCCGCCCGGTTCATGCAGCAAGATCAGCGACTCATCGTCGATTTCGTCAATTGCCTCGCGTTTCAGCCAGCGCGAATCCCGACGCAGCAGGTCGGCGATCATCGGCGCCAGGTCGAGACTTTCGCCTTCGACTTCGACCCCCAGACTCAACAACCATGAGCCCTGGCGAGCCGGCAAAGCCAGGCGGTCGATCTTGACTTGCCAGCCTTCGGCGGCGACCGGCCGGTGGGCAAACCCCGGCAACACGACAACGGCCCAGCCCTGGGCCTGCAAATGCGGGACCTGTTCGAGCCAGAAGGCGCCGAAGAATTCTTCCTGCGCCAGGGTCCAGGACTGGGTGAGGGCCGCAGCCAGCGCGCTGTCCGGGCTGCGCCATTGCAGCAGATCCAGGTCCAGCGGGATCAGGCCCAGACTCCATTGCTGATCCCTGGCATCCGCCTCGGCAGCCAGGTCACGCGCGAACCGCCGGTTACCGACGGCCTGGGTGACGGGCGGCCGACTGTTCAAGAGCGAGCGAGGTGCCGGAGCCTCCCAACTCAAGCCAGCGGACCCCGCATAGGTCCAGTCGATCTGCGCGATCGTGACCGAGTCGGCGCGCGGGCCCAGCTTGGCGCTAGGCGCCATCCCCAGCAAACCCTGGCCTCGGCCCAGCGTGCGCAGCGTCAAACGCGGACGAAAATGCGCCGTCTCGGCAGCCAGTTCGACTGGTGGCGCCAGCAGGGGTGCCGGCAATGGGGCGGGCGCCGCAGCTTCGCTGAGCAATTGGTCGATCAACTTGCCGGCATCGGCTTCGGGCAGGCGTGGCAGACGGCCCAATTCTTCGCGGCTGGCCTTGCGCCGCAGCGCCTCGACCCATTGATTCAGCAGATTTGCACGCAGCGGTGCATCGGCTTCCACCTGCAAGCGCAGCATCACTGCCGCTGCATGCTCGCAAAACCGCCGGACCTTGCAACTGCACAGCGCGCTGTAATGCAGACTGCCATCGGCGTTGGCAAGGCCTTGCAGCACCAGTTCACAGCCCTGCTCGCGGGCGCCAGCCACGGCAGCGCTGGCGCCATGGGCGTCTTGGCGCAACTCGATGATCTGCGCCTGCAAGGCCCGGCCGCGCTGCAGCCTGGCGCGTTCGAACAAGCGCAGTAACTGCGGCAGTTCGGGCGGCCAGACTCGG
>CANFIC010000125.1 GCA_947446685.1 Burkholderiales bacterium | reverse complement strand
GGGTGTCCTGACTCAGGAGATGCCGGCAGCGGTTCCGACAGTCACTGCTGGTACATCGGCGGTTGCTGCGATTGCGACCGCGGCCATCGGCGCTCAAGCGGCGGCGACTGCGGCAATTGCCGCGGCGGTTGCTGTTACACCTGAGGCTGCTACTACGACGAATGTTTCGGAAACTGCTGCAACGACTGTTGCGATGGTGGAGATTGCTGCTAATGCTACTGAGGCGACAACGGCTACTGAGGCGACAACGGCTACTGAGGTGACAACGGCTACTGTGGCGACAACGGCTACTGTGGCGACAACTGAGGCCATGCCGGTTCCTGTCACTGCGGTTGACACCGCTGCAAGCATTCCGGCAGCGACTTCTGTTGATCAATCGGTGACCGTTGTGCCGGTGGCATTGCCGTCAGTGCAGCAGAGCGCTGGCACTTCAGGTGCCAGGGTTGAAGCTCAAAGACCTGTTCAGGTACAGGCAAAGTTCGAGCCGGCCCAGGTTGAAACTATCGCCATGACCACTGTTTCAGTGCCGGTTGCCGTCACTGTGGATTCAGTTCCGTCGCTTGTTCCGCAGCGCCATGAGTTGGCGACCCCTGCGACTCATGAGGCCCGTCAGGCGCCAATCTCATTGCCTGCCGGTATGACGATGGTCTTTGTTCCCGTCGAGGCCAAGCCGCCGCAACAACTTGCACCTGAAATTGCGGTGGTAGCCGCTGCGCCTGCGAGGCCATCTGAAGCAAACCAGGTTGTCAACCCGGTTGCGACATTGCCGGCAGCGCCAGTCGCCAGTCCAGCGGCAGCAACTGCCGAGCCATCGATGGCAGCCGACGCAAGCGTTTCACTGCCTTTGGCTGCTCAAGTTGTGCGACCGGCCGGACATGCAGAGGTTTCCGTCCAGGTTCAGCGGGTTCCGGTCAATGGCGACGATGCGCAAACCGCGGTTGTCGCAGCCTTGCTGGAATCAAGTGCCAAGGATTCGAACCCCGGCAATTCCGATCTGCCGCAACAAGGCCGCAGCGACTCACGGCCTTCCAAAGAAGACATGGCGCCAGCAGGCTTGCCGGCGGGGCTGGTTTTGCAGCAGCAAGCAGCCGGTAATCAGCCAGCCCAGGCTCCAGTGGAGGCCGCTTTGCCTGCGCTGAAGGCTGAGGCAGTAGTCATCAGCAATCCGGATGTGCTGGCTGCCGGCAACGGAGTACCGGGCCGTTTGCAGATGCAGTTGCAGACCGAAACGATGGGACCGCTGACGCTTGATATGAAGATGGATGGCAATGGACAGGCCCATCTGGTGGTCCATGCGGCCAGCGAGACCTTGCGCCAATCGCTCGATGGCAGGCGCGATCAACTGGTCGACACGATGCAGGGCCTCGGTCTGGCGCTGCAGGTGGATGTCGGCAGAGGAGGGCAGCCCTCTTCGTCTGAAGATCGGAATCAGGCGCAAGCGCAAGCCGCAAGACCTGATCAGGACCCTCCAGCGACCTCGGTAACAGCCGCGATAACGCTGCCGCGAAGCAAGCCGCAAGCCGGCACAAGTCGACTCAATTTCTACGCCTGACGGCAATCATCTCAACATAGAAGGCACCCATGGCAGAAGCAGAAAAGCCCCACGGCGCAGAAGGCGCTAAAGATGCGCATGGCGCAGCAGCAGCAGACGGCCATGCGGCCGCTCCACCGGCCAAATCCAAGAAGCTCTTGATCATCGGCGGGGTCGTGGTGGCCGTGCTGGCAGGTGGCGGCTTTTACATGAAGAAGGCTGCGGACAAGAAGCATGCCGAGGAAGAGAGCGAGAAGTCAGTCGAGAACCGCTTGATGAAGCAACTCGAGCACAAGAAGGACAACAAGCCGCCGGTGTTCATTGCGCTGGATGACTTTCTGGTCAATCTGCCAGGCAAGGGCGGCGAGCATTATCTGCAGACCAAGCTGGTGCTGCGCACTGCCGATGCCGCGACCGAAAAGCGCATCAACGAATTTCTGCCACTGGTGCGTGACCGTATTCTGGCGGTGCTGTCGGCTCGCACGGTGACTGAACTCGCTACCGTTGAAGGCAAGGAAGCGATGGCCAAGGATGTGGCCCTGGTGATCAACGCGATCATCGAGCCGCAACTGACGGCGATTTTCATCCTGCAGCAGGACCCGTCGACGGCTGACCTGCGCAACCTCGAACGCTTGCGCGCGATTCCGACCCAGACGGCCGGGGGCGGCTCCTACAGCGCAGTGGCCAAGGAAGCTGCAGCGCAGTTCTGGAAAGTGACAGAAATGGATCTTCCAGTGCAAGGCGTGTTGTTCAACAGCCTCGTGATGCAATGAGTCCAGACCTGAATACCAGCGCATGAGCGAAGCAACTTCTCCTCCAGCGGCAAAGGACGGCGAGCCTGGTAAATTCATGTTCGACAAGGCTTCGCGTGTCGTCAAGCGGCGCATGCCGACGCTTGAGTTGATCCACGAAAGATTTGCCCGTACAGCCCGTTTGACGCTCTACAACATGGTGCGTCGGCCGGTCGAGTTCGACGTCATGCTGCCCGAAATCAAGCCTTACGCGATGTTCGTGGACAGCTTTCCCGAGCGCACCAATATCAACCTGGTGAACATCAGGCCCTTGCGCGGCGTGGGTTGTTGGATCATTGACCCGCAAGTGGTTTATATCGTTATCGACAATATGTTCGGTGGCGAGGGCAAGTTGCCCCCCAAGGTCACGACCAAGGAATACACGGCGATCGAATTGCGGATCATCCGCCGGCTGGTCGACAGTCTGCTGAATGAATATGAGAAGGCCTGGAAGTCGGTGCACGAGATCAAGTTCGATTTCCTGCGCCAGGAAACCAGCTTCCAGTTCGCCCGCATCACCGACGCAGAGGAAATGGTCCTGCACTGCAGGTTCGTAGTCGACATCAATGGTCGCAAGGGCACGGTTGACCTGTGCATTCCGTTCTGGGTGCTGGAGCCGATCAAATCGCTTTTGTTCAGTCAGATGCAGGCTTTTCAAGCTGATGATGACACCAGTTGGACTGACAACCTGCGCAACGAAATGCAATCGGCACAGGTGCAATTGATCGCAACGCTGGCCAAGCGGGCCGGTACGCTCGGCGAGGTGCTCTCGTTCAATGTGGGCGACCTGCTGCCGATCGAGGTGCAGGAACCGCTGACCGTGATGGTTGACGGCTTGCCGATGATCAAGGGGGCGTACGGCGTCCGTAACGGACGTTATGCGGTCAAGATTTCAGAGATCAATCATCCGATCGAATTCAGCAAGCGGCCCGCTGAGCGCGGTCTGCTGAGTCCGCGGTTCCGCGAGCGCGTTGAGGCCGCCGCATCGACTGACAACTTTCCAGAACGAGGCACAACTTGAATACAGAGACCACCCCGACGCCAAACCCTGCTGAGCCCTTGGGCGGCGGCGACTGGCGTCAACAGATCAAGCCCGCCACCTACTCCTTGCTTGACGACACGCCGGCAGGCGGCAGCGCCAACGACATCGAACTGGTGATGGATGTGCCGGTGCAGATTGCGGTGGAACTCGGCCGCGCCAAGATGCAGATCCGGCACTTGGTGGCCCTGACTTACGGCTCGGTGATCGAGTTGGACGTGCAGGCTGGCGATCCGCTTGACGTGGTCGTCAATGGCACGCTGGTGGCGCAGGGCGAAGTGGTGATCGTCAACGATCGCTATGCCATCCGCCTGACCGACATCGTCACGCCAGCCGAGCGGCTGCGCAAGCTCAACCGTTGATCGATATGGTTGGAACCTCGCTGTCTTTGCTGATGCTGGTCGTGTTGCTGCTGGTTGCAGGCACGCTGGCATGGCGGCGGCGCGGCGGCTTGTCAGCGGGCAAGTCCAGCAGCCGCTTGAGGACCTTGGCCATTACGCCGATCGGCCCCCGTGACCGATTGCTTTTGATCGAATGCGACAGCCAGCGCTTTTTGCTGGCGCAAGGCCCGGCGGGGCTGACGCTGATCGACCGTGTGGCCGATGTCGGCGCTGACAGCAGCTATGAGGCAATCGCGCTGGCCGCTGCATCGGTTCCCGGGGAAACCAGCTGATGCGCGCTGTTCATCTCGGGTGGGCAGCCGCCGCGCTACTGTGCTGTGGCGCGGTCGGTGCGCAGGAAATGCCGCTGTTCTCGTCTACCCCAGGCTTGAGCGGCAGCACCAACTACGGTGTGCCAGTGCAAAGCCTGTTGCTGCTGACGGCTGCGAGCTTCATACCCTCGGCGCTGATGCTGATGACCAGTTTCACCCGCATCCTGATCGTCTTTTCCTTGTTGCGGCAGGCTTTGGGCCTGCAGTCGATGCCGCCGAATGCGGTGCTGGTCGCCTTGTCCTTGTTCATGACCTTGTTCATCATGAATCCGGTGCTGGAAAAGATCCAGGTTGAAGCCTGGCAGCCTTATCAAGCCAAGAAGATCGGTTTCGAAGAAGCGCTCGAAAAAGGCAGTCGTCCGCTCAAGACCTTCATGCTCCAGCATACGCGCGAGTCGGATCTGGCGATGTTTTCCCGTATGGCCCGGGTCGATCTGACTGACCGCGAATCGGCCCCGCTTCGCGTCGTGGTGCCGGCTTTTGCGATCTCGGAAATCCGCACTGGCTTCCTGATCGGATTCGTCATTTTTCTACCCTTTGTGGTGGTTGACATCGCAGTGGCGAGCATCCTGACTTCCGTCGGTATGGTGATGGTCTCGCCGGTGATGTTTTCATTACCGTTGAAGCTGATCATCTTCACGCTTGCCGATGGATGGAGCCTGATTGCAGCTTCGCTCGTCGAGAGCTTTTTGACGCGTTGACCGGATGGATTCAAGTCTCGTCATCGAGTTGGTCCTGCTGGCCTTGCGAATGGCCGTCGTACTGGCGGGCCCGACTTTGCTGACTGTGCTGGTGATCGGGATTTTGCTGGGCGCCATCCAGTCGGCCACGCAGATCAACGAGCCGTCGATGGTTTTCGTCCCCAAGATGCTCGCCGTCATGTTCGTGATCGGAATCACCGGGCCGGCGACCCTGGGCATCTTTGTCGACTATGTGCGCGAGATGATCACGCGCATCCCGGCGATTGCGGGCTGAGCGCGATGAACTTTGACCTGCGCATGATCGAGGTGTTCGGCACGGCCGCAGCCCTGGTGTCGGTGCGTTTTCTCGGCTTGTTCCTGGCCCTGCCGATGCTGTCGTTTCGCTCGTTTCCAATCTCGCTGCGCATCGCTCCGGTGTTGTTACTGACATTTGCTGTGGCCCCCACAGCCCTGCCTTCGCTGGAACAACTGAAGCAGATCGGCATGCTGACCGTGGGCAGCGAATTGGCGATCGGGGTGGTCTGTGGGCTCTCCTTGCGACTGGCAATGCTGGCGGTCGATTTTCTTGCCGAATCCTTGTCGATGCATGCCGGTTTCAGTTTTGCCACTGCGATCGCCCCGGAGGCGTCCCTGCCGTCGACTGCAATGGGAGAAATTCTCGGCATGTCGTTGCTGGCCACATTTTTTATTGCCGATGTACATCTGCTGTTTATCGAACGCATTGCCGGCAGTTTTGCCGCCGTGCCCTTTGGCGCCTGGCCTTCTGGGTGGGATCTGAAGGGATTTCTCGGCTTGATGAGCGGAGCCTTTTCAATCGGACTGGTGATGTCCTGCGGGAGCTTTGCGCTTTATTTGTTCACCAATTTCATGCTCGGCGTGATCACCCGCATTTCTCCGCAACTGAACCTGATGTCGGTCGGGTTTTCAATCAGTGCCCCCTTGGCCCTGGTGGTGCTGGGCCTGGTGGCCTTGCAATTGCCTACCTTGTCCAATTTGATCAGCCAGGCGGCGCTTCAGTTTGTTGATCGTGGCGTCGGCGCAGGTCAGTCCGTCGATCGACCCAGGCTGCCGTCCGCTCCGAAGGCGCCGTGAGACGCAATCAGAACAAATATCTCCAACCATGCGTAACCTGATTTTCTGTCTCTTGTTTTTTTTCTGCGGGCCAGGCTTTGCAGACATCAGCGACATCTTGCCGTTCAGTCTGCCATGGGCGGGTGGGACAAAACCGCAACTGGAGGTCTGGCAACAAACCTTGCAAGACTGCGAAGCGCCAGCCAGCGGCTTGGCGCCGTTGGTCGAACAACTGCGGATTGGCGATTCACAGACTTGCGAACGCGCACTCGATATGGGGCGCCAGTTGCAATGCGTCGCCACGCGATTGCCGGCATCGCCCAAGGCTCGCGAGCGCTTCAGTGACCTGGGTTTGCTCGAATTTCAAGGCTGTCTGCATCCTCTGGCTGCTGGCCTGGTTTCGGGTCTGCTAGGCAACCCGCGCGAGATTGCCTTGGAATTGCGCCAATGCGTGACGCAACTTGATAATTCATCCGCCGGGCCTGCGGTGCCGCAGCCCTGGTGGAGACGATTCTTTCCAGCCAAGGCGGCGCCATTGCCGCTGGCTTCGGCGACACCGTCCCATTTGCCTTTGCCCAATGCGCCGTCCTGGCCCAGTTGTGCAGACGTGATGACCTTGAAGCCGGTATCCGCACCGGCAGCACCCGGGTCGAGCGCGACCACAGCGCCTGCTGCCCCCACAGTTCCAGATGCTGCATTGCAGCGACTTCGATTGAAAACCCCAGCCACAGGAGTGACGCATGATGCGTGAACATAAATTGACCCCCTTGATCTCTGCCATCGTCCTTGGCAGCGCCTTGCTGTTCATGTCAACCGCAGGTGCCAACGAACCGGCAGCGGAGGCCAAGCCTTCGTCGATCAAACCCGGGGTGGCGCCAGAAGCCGGTTCGATGTCGCCGCTGAAGGCCAAACTTGCCGAAGGCAAGGACGCCAAAGCAGATGCGCATGGCAAGCCGGCTGAGAAAGCCAGGCCCAATACCGATGAAGCCTTGAGAAAACTGCTGGCGGAACGGGTTGCGGGCTCGGGTGAGGTCATCCTGACGACTTCTGACCACAAGCCTGCCGCAACCGCTGCAACCGCCGCTGCACCGCGCAAGCGTGCTTTAGCCGTTGAACAAAAAGAAGCGGCTGAGCATGTCGCCCATTGGTCCTACTCAGGCGCTGGCGGCCCGGAAAATTGGGGCAAGCTCAGCCCTGAAAACAACAAATGCGCGACCGGCACTCGCCAGAGTCCGATCGACATCCGTGACGGAGTCAAGGTGGAGTTGGCGCCGGTCAAGTTTGACTACCAGGCGGGCGGCTACCGGGTTGTCGACAACGGCCACACGATCCAGGTCAATGTCGCGCCCGGCAGCACGATCGAAGTACTGGGCCGCCGTTACGATCTGGTCCAGTACCATTTCCACAAGCCTGCCGAAGAGCGCGTCAACGGGCGCGCCTTCGACATGGTGGTGCATCTGGTGCACAAGGACATCGATGGCCGCTTGGCCGTGGTGGCCGTCCTGCTGAACCGTGGTGGCGCTGCCCAGTCGGTGATCCAGGCCGTCTGGAACAACCTGCCCTTGGAGCGCAGCGAAGATGTGGCGGTAACGACGCCGATTGATGTCACCAATCTGCTGCCCGAAGACCGACGCTACTTCACTTATATGGGTTCCTTGACCACGCCGCCCTGCAGCGAAGGCGTGCTCTGGATGGTGATGAAGACGCCGGTGCAGATTTCTGCCGAGCAGATCGCGATCTTCTCGCACCTGTATCCGATGAATGCGCGTCCGACGCAACCCGTTTCGGCCCGCTTGATCAAGGAATCGAACTGATTCCTGCGGTCAACCAGAGAGCTCCCTTTGACGACCTATTCAAGGTTTGGTTGAAATGAATTTCATCGAAGTGATCGACCGCACGGCCCTGGGCTGTCTGCTGGTGACTTTGCATGCGCTGTTTGCCTTGCTGATCTGGCTGATCTTCAGAGGGGGGGCCGAGGACAGGCAGCAGGTGAGGGGTTGGTGGCTCGCCTTGCTGCTGAACGCGGTGGGCGCGCTGGTGCTGGCTTTGCGCTGGGAAGGAGATCGCCTCAACTTCACCCTCTATGTACTGGCCTCAAGCCTGGTCGTTGTCTCGATCCTGCAACGGGCCGTGGCGCTTGCAAACCCGATGCTCAGGCCGAAGCTCAACGTCGGCTTGTGGTGTGCATTTGTCCTCCACACCAGCTTCGCATTCTTCCTGGGATGGCTCGGGGTGGAACCCGCCGCAGGAATCGCTGTGATTCATATGTTGCAGGCTGGTGCGGCCTTGTTGCTGATTTTTGTTGCCTTGCAGCCGCGTCAGACGGGCAATTCGGATGGCGTCAGGATGATCGCCGTCGGCTATGGCGTTTATGCCATCGGCTTCGGCCTGATTGGCATATTCGCCGTCGTCAAGCCCATCGGGGTGGGCTATTACAGCAGCAGTTATCTGTTGCCGATGTTCATTGGCACCGTCATCAGTTCAGTGGTCTCGAACATGGGCTTTGTCTGGATGCTGGCCGGCCCTTTTGACCAGGACCGCGACCAGGCCTTGCGTTTCCAGGCGCTGCAAGACGAAATGGACCGGCGCAGGCCCTGAGCTTTGCCGCGGCAAGCGGCAAAGCTTGCCGCTTGCCTTGCCGGTAGGCGGCAAATTGCGCCATACGCGGTGACAACAATTTCCGCGACGATTTGCCGGGAGCGGCAAAAAACCGTTCAAAACGATTCAAAAGCAGTTAAAACAGCTGGCACGGCAATTGCTAGATAGTTGACACAACGTCAATGAGACTGCCGTGAAACTTGTACCCGAATTCGATCCGATGAGCTTCAATACAGCTGCGCTGCAGCTGCGGGGCTACCGTCAGCAGATTCTTGCTTCCAATCTGACGAATGCCGACACCCCGGGCTATCAGGCCCGCGACGTCGCCTTCGATGTAGCTTTGAAGGAGCAAATGCAAGGCGTGCAATACCAATCGCGGTTGGCCATGACCGGTAGCAACGGCCGGCACCTCGGTGTTGCCAACACCGGCATGGACGGCCCGGCTTTGATGTACCGCACAGCGATGCAGCCAAGCATTGACGGCAATACGGTCGATCCCGACGTAGAGCGTGCCAATTTCGCCGAGAACACCCTTGGCTTCGAAGTTGCTGCGGCCTTGCTTGGCGCCACGGTTCGTTCACGCCAGATGGCCTTGACAGGACAGCCATGAGCCTGATGAATGCTTTCATGATCGGTGCCAGCGGCACGGTCGCTCAGAGCCAGCGCCTGAATGCGGTGGCTTCGAATATCGCCAACGCCGAGTCGACGACATCGTCCAGCGGTGAGGCATACCGCGCCCGCCAGGTTGTGTTCCGCCCGACGCCGGGTTACGGCTCGGTCGGTGCGGGCGTCGAGGTGGCGGCGGTGACCCAGAGCAGCGCGCCCTTGAAGAAGCTTTTCAAGCCCGGGCATCCGAATGCCGATGCGAAGGGTTATGTCCAGGCTTCGAATGTGGATCCGGTGGAAGAGATGGTCAATATGGTGTCGGCTTCGCGGTCCTACCAGTTGAATATTGACATGATGAGCAACTCGCGCCAGCTGATGCAGCGCGTAATCGATATGGTGAAATCCTGATGTCTACAACGCCTATTTCATTGCCTAACGGCATTACTGCTTACGATCCGAATGCGGCTGTCAATGCCGCCATCGCTGCGACCAGCAACAGTCTGGGTACGACGGCGCAGGCGACCCAGGACAACTTCATGAAGATGTTGATGGCGCAGATCAAGAATCAGGATCCGCTCAGCCCTCAGGATCCCGCGGCGATGACCAGTCAGCTGACGCAGCTGAATATGGCCAGCGGTATCGAGCGCTTGAACTCCAGCATCAGCTCGATGTTGACCCAGGCAACCTCGCAGTCTTTCTTGAATAACGCCAGCTTGATTGGCGACACGGTGCTGGCACCGGGCAACTCGGTAGCACTCGATGCGACCAGCTCGCCCACTTTCGGCATCCAGCTTGGCGCCGCATCGACCCAGACGACGGTCAGCATCGTCGACAGCAATGG
>CANFIC010000124.1 GCA_947446685.1 Burkholderiales bacterium | reverse complement strand
TCCGCAAACAACTCACGCCCAATCAGCATTCTCCGGATTTCACTCGTGCCCGCCCCGATTTGGCTGCGGCCGGCGCATTGCGCCTTCACGTCCGCCCTGCGGACATGAGCCTTCACCGAATCGAGGCTCACGACTTGCTTCACATCGTTTCCGCAAACAACTCACGCCCAATCAGCATTCTCCGGATTTCACTCGTGCCCGCCCCGATTTCATAGAGTTTGGCGTCGCGCCAGAGGCGGCCTAGCGGATAGTCGTTGATATAGCCATTGCCGCCGAAAATCTGCACGCCCTCGCCGGCCATCCAGGTCGCTTTTTCGGCACACCACAGAATCACCGAGGCGCAATCCTTGCGCACCTGGCGCACATGTTCCAGGCCCAGTAAATCAAGATTCTTGCCGACCGTGTAGCAAAAAGCCCGGCCGGCTTGCAGCACCGTGTACATGTCGGCGACCTTGCCCTGGATCAGCTGAAACTCGCCGATGCTGCGACCGAATTGCTTGCGGTCATGGATATAAGGCACGACGTTGTCCATCACCGACTGCATGATGCCGATCGGCCCTGCAGCCAGCACGGCGCGTTCATAGTCGAGCCCCGACATCAAGACCTTGGCGCCACCGTTCAAATGGCCGAGGATGTTGGCTGCCGGCACTTCGACATTGCTGAACACCAACTCGCCGGTATGCGAGCCGCGCATGCCGAGCTTGTTCAGTTTTTGCGCAACGCTGAAACCGGCCATGCCCTTTTCGATCAAGAAAGCGGTCACACCGCGCGCGCCAAGCTCGGGTTCGGTCTTGGCATAGACCACCAGAGTGTCGGCGTCAGGCCCATTGGTGATCCACATCTTGCTGCCATTGAGCAGGTAATAACCGCCTTTGTCTTCGGCCTTCAGCTTCATGCTGATGACGTCGGAACCGGCCCCCGGCTCGCTCATCGCCAACGCACCGACATGCTCGCCGCTGATCAGCTTGGGTAGGTATTTCTGCTTCTGCGCCTCGCTGCCATTGCGCTTGAGCTGGTTGACGCAGAGGTTCGAATGCGCCCCATAGGACAAGCCGACCGAGGCCGAAGCGCGGCTGATTTCTTCCATCGCGATCATGTGCGCCAGATAACCCATATTGGCGCCGCCATATTCCTCGGAGACGGTAATGCCGAGCACCCCGAGCTCGCCCATCTTGCGCCACAAGTCCATCGGGAACTGGTCGCTCGCGTCGATCTCGGCCGCGCGCGGCGCGATCTCCTGCTGCGCAAAATGCTGCACTGCATCGCGCAGTGCGTCGACCTCTTCGCCAAGTTGAAAATTCAGGCCCGGCAGATTCATCGCAGTCTCCGATTCGAATGGGGTCAGAAACTGGGTTCTGACGGCAACAGCCTTGCAGTTTACCGGTTGACGTTTACGTAAACGTAAATCCTCCGGGATATTTTTCGCCTGCTTGCGGCACCGCAGCGAAAGGGCTACTTTTGCGGCAAGTTCGACTTGCTTCACAATGCGCCATCCGAATCATCGCCCAATCAGGACCCAGGAGAAGCCATGAAATCACTGATCCGCCGCCGCACCTTGCAATGGCTGGGCGCTATCGCCTGCGCTCCCTTGGCCCGTTCTGCCTTGGCGCAGAGCGGCAAGACGATCCGCTTGCTGGTCGGTTTTCCGGCCGGTGGCGGTACCGATGCGATCGCGCGGCTGCTTGCAGATCGCCTGAAGGATGAACTCGGCGTGCAGGTTCTGGTCGAAAACAAACCTGGTGCTGGAGGTCAACTGGCCGCGCAAGCCTTGAAAGCTGCGGCGCCCGATGGCAGCACCTTCTTCCTGACCCATGACCACACGGTCTCGATCCTGCCTCTGGTCGTCAAGACCCCTGGCTTTGACACGGCCAAGGACTTCATGCCGGTTGCCGGCTTCGCCAGTTTCGCCAACGCGCTGGCGATTTCCAGCGGCACGCCGGCCAAGTCAGTGGCGGACTATGTGGCATGGGTCAAGAACGCCGGTGGCGGCAAGGGCGCGATCGGCGTCCCGGCACCTGCGTCTGTGCCTGAATTCCTGGTCAAGGTGCTGGGCGAGAAATTCCAGATCGACCTGATCGCAGCACCCTACCGCGGCAGCGCACCGATGATCAATGACATGCTCGGCAACCAGATTGCCGCTGGCATCGGTTCGATCCCCGACTTCATTGAAAACCACCGCAGCGGCAAGCTCCGTGTCGTCGCCGTGATGGGCTCGTCGCGCCAGGCCACTTTGCCTGAGGTACCGACGATGGGCGAGGTCGGGCTGGCCGGATTCGAGGAACTGCCTTTCTATGGCTTCTTCGCCCCGGCAGGCACGTCAAAAGCGTTGCTCGACCCCTTCTCTGCCGCGCTGGCCAAAGTCATCGCGATCCCGGAGGTCAAGGAGCGACTCACTGCAATGGGCTTGTCGGTTGGCTTCATGACCCAGGCTCAGCTTGCCAGCCGCGAGCGGGCTTACACGGCGACCTGGTCGCGGATCATCAAGGCCAGCGGCTTTCAACCGCAATGACGCAGCGCGCCCTTGCTCGCGCGAGGGCCGTTTTTACAAGAATCGTTCGAGCAATTTCTTCGATAACTTGTCGAGCGCGAAGCGATCGGCCACCAGCAGTTGAAGCCCATGGCTGCTGGCAATCAACAAGCGGCCTGATCCCAGGCTGCGGATGTCTTCCTCGGTACGCAGGATGAACTGAGCTTCGCCTCGGTCAGTCTCGACCGTCCAATGACTCGGCGTCGAAAAGGTCGAAACGTTCTTGATGCGCTGGATCGTCGGCATGAAATCCCGGCTGGCCAACTCGGTTTCGAGCAATTCGCGCTCGCGCAACGGTAGCGCCGACAAGCAGGCAATCCAGGCCAGTTCATGACCATCCTGCCCCACCAAGGACAAACCTTCGTCGGGTGCTGAAATCGGATGCGCACGCACGGGCACCACGCCTTCATGCAGCAAGCCCTGAGCGTCGGTCAGCAGGAGATGACCGAAGGCATCGCGCGACAGCGCTTGAAATGGCAGCGTCAACATCGTTTGCGTCATGATGGGCAGGCTCAGGCGTTGATCGTATGGGAGGAAAGATTGGGCGGCATGATGCGGACATCGTCAGCTGCTTCATCATCTGCGTCGGCGTCGACACGGCGCGCCTGCGCTTCATAAAGCCGCCAGTAAGCACCTTGCTTGGCCATCAACTCGTCATGCGGCCCGACTTCGACCACCTGCCCGCGATCCATCACCACCAAGCGATCGGCTTTGCGCAGCGTCGACAAGCGGTGCGCAATCGCAATCGTCGTGCGTCCCAGCACCAGGTTATCGAGTGCCTTCTGAATTTCAGTCTCGGTTTCGGTGTCGACCGACGAAGTCGCTTCATCGAGGATCAGGATACGCGGGTCAATCAGCAGCGCGCGGGCGATCGAAATGCGCTGGCGTTCGCCGCCTGACAGGCCCTGCCCGCGCTCGCCGACCAGCGAGTCATAGCCTTGCGGCAGACGCAGGATGAACTCATGCGCATGGGCCGCACGCGCGGCCGCGACGACCTCATCTCTTGTTGCCTGCGGCTTGCCATAGGCGATGTTTTCGGCGATCGTACCGAAGAACAAGAAGGGTTCCTGCAACACCAGGCCGATATTGCGGCGGTAATCCGACACGGCAAAACGCCGCAGGTCGACGCCGTCAACCCGGATCGATCCCTCGGTCACGTCATAGAAACGGCAGATCAAATTGACCAGCGTGCTCTTGCCCGATCCCGAATGTCCGACCAGACCAATCATCTCGCCCGGTTTGATTTCCAGATCAAGCCCGCGGATAACGGCGCGGTTGCCATAGCGAAAACCGATGTCGTGCATCGTGATGCCGCCCTTGACCACAGCCAGCTTGACCGGATCGACCGGCTCGGGCACGTTCGAGACATGGTCAAGGATGTCGAAGATGCGCTTGGCGCCGGCAGCCGCTCTTTGCGTGACCGAGACAATGCGACTCATCGAATCCATGCGCCCGTAAAAGCGGCCGATATAAGCGATAAAAGCGGTCAGCACGCCGACCGTTATCTGCTGATTTGAAACCAGCCAGATGCCGCAGGCCCAGACCACCAGCAAGCCCATTTCAGTCAGTAGCGAGACGGCGGGGGTGAAGACACTCCAGATCTTGTTGAGCTTGTCATTGACCTTCAGATTGTTGGCATTGGCCTCCCGGAACCGCTGAGCCTCGCGCGCCTCCTGCGCGAAGGCCTTGACCACGCGAATGCCGGGAATCGTGTCGGCCAGCACACTGGTGACTTCGCCCCAGACCCGGTCGATACGCTCGAACCCGGTACGCAGGCGGTCACGCACCAGATGGATCATCCAGGCAATGAAGGGCAGCGGCGTCAAGGTAACCAATGCCAGCATCGGATTGATCGAGAACAGGATCGCCGCCGTCATGCCGATCATCAACACATCGGTGGCAAAGTCGAGCGCATGCAGCGATAGGAAGACGCAGATTCGGTCGGTCTCCGAACCGATCCGCGACATCAGGTCGCCGGTGCGTTTGCCGCCGAAATAGTCGAGCGACAGCTGCAGCAGGTGGTCGAAAGTCGCGGTGCGAAGATCAGCGCCGATACGCTCAGAGACCAAGGCCAGCAGATAGGTTCTTGCCCAACCCAGCGCCCAGGCAACCAGCGCCGCACCGGCCAAGCCACCCAAATAGGCCGCCACCAGCCAGGGGTCGATGTGTTTGCCGTTCTGGAACGGAATCAGCACATCGTCCATCAGGGGCATGGTCAGGTAGGGCGGCACCAGCGTCGCGGCAGTCGACAGCAAGGTCAGAACGAAACCAAGTATCAACTGCCATTGATAGGGCCTTGCGAAGCGCCACAAGCGCAGCAGCACCCAGGTCGAAGGGGGCGTGTGCAGTTCGCGTGCACAGACCGGGCAGACCTCGGATTCAGGTGGCAATGGTGCTTGGCAGGCGGGGCACAACGAGACCTCATCGCCCTCGTTCATGGTCTGTCCGGCCAGATGAGCTTGCTGGCGCTCGAACTGTTCGAGCCAGCGCTGCGCCCGCACATTGATGGCCAGCGTAAACCGCCAAAGGGCCAACCGGCGTTCGGCGTCGAGCAATTCAAGGCTGCCGATCCCGCCATGGTCCGATTGTTTCAGGCTCAAAACAGGCTGCAACAACCATTCAAGCCAGACCTTGGCATCGCCATTCCAGGCCAGGATGCGTCGATTCGTCAGGATCAGCAAGTCGCGACCGAAACGCATTTTCGAATCCAGGTCAACCTCAAGCGTCGCCAGAACGTTTTCATTTTCAAGCAAGCGCGCTTGGCATTCAGCCAACTGGGGATGCTGAGGGGTTTCGACGAGATGATGATCGTGCATTATGTTTTTCAGCCAGGAGGCCGGGATCGGCTCTTGGCAAGGTTTGAAGTCCGATTTTCACTCAAGACCGTGCATTGCCCGGTCAATTCATCAATCTGTCCCCAAAACAGCCAGCGAAAATACTGCGACTGCGCAAGCTCGGCTCGAACCCTATGAGCTGTTTTGCCATCGCCAATCTGATCCCCCTGACTGATACCGAACTGGGCGCACAATCACGCCCTGCTTCATTCCTCGTCAATGCGTCCGGCCCTGAACGGGCAAGCTACCTATGAGAAACGATATCAAGCTGCTGCGCGTCAATTATCTGCGCGGCCCGAATATGTGGACTTACCGTCCGGTGCTGGAGGTTTGGCTGGATCTGGGCGAACTGGAAGATTTCCCGACCAACCTGCTCGACGGCTTCACCGACCGCCTCACCAAGGCTTTGCCGGCCCTGGGTGACCACCATTGCGGCGTCGGCGAGCGCGGCGGATTCATGCAGCGCTTGGTCGAAGGCACTTGGTGCGGGCATGTCCTCGAGCATGTCGTGATCGAATTGCTCAACCTCTCGGGCATGCCAACTGGTTTTGGCCAGACCCGCAGCACCTCGACTCGCGGCGTCTACCGCATGGTGTTCCGGGCCCGTGACGAACAGGTCGCTCGCATTGCTCTGGCTGAAGGCCATGCCTTGTTGATGGCCACGATCAACAGCCTGCCGTTCGAAGTCGAAGCGGCGGTCAGCCGGGTCCGCGACAAGCTCGATGATTGCTATCTGGGTCCGTCAACCGCGGCCATCGTCGCCGCAGCCACCGACCGCCGCATTCCCCATATCCGCCTCAATGATGGCAATCTGGTGCAACTCGGCCATGGCGCGCGCCAGCGCCGCATCTGGACGGCAGAGACCGACATGACCAGCGCGATCGCCGAAGGCATCGCCGGCGACAAGGATCTGACCAAGACCTTGTTGAAAGCCTGCGGTGTGCCGGTACCCGAAGGCCGGGCGGTCAAATCGGCTCAAGAAGCCTGGGAAGCCGCGGAAGATCTGGGGCTGCCGGTCGTCGTCAAGCCGTCCGATGGCAATCATGGCCGCGGCGTGACGCTGGATTTGAAACTGCGCGACGATGTCCTGGCGGCCTTCGAAGTGGCCCAGCGCCATGGCAGCGAAGTTCTGGTCGAACGCTATATTCGGGGCAATGAACACCGCTTGCTGGTCGTCGGTGGGCAACTCGTTGCAGCCGCACGCGGTGAAGTTGCCTGGGTGCTCGGCGATGGCAAATCGACGGTGCTGGAACTGGTCGAGTTGCAGATCAATTCCGACCCGCGGCGCGGGTTGACCGAAGAATTTCCGCTGAACCGCCTGAACGCCGCCAGCGACGGCGTCATTCTGCTTGACCTGGAACGCCAGGGTTTGAGCGGGACGGCCATCCCTGAAGCAGGTCGCCGCGTGCTGATTCAGCGTAACGGCAATGTGTCGATCGATTGCACGGCCGAAGTACACCCTGAGGTCGCGCATGCAGTAGCCCTGGCGGCACGGGTTGTCGGTCTCGACATCGCCGGTGTCGATGTCGTGGCCGAAGACATCAGCCGACCCTTGCATGAACAGGGCGGCGCCGTCGTCGAAGTCAATGCCGGCCCGGGTCTGTTGATGCATTTGAAGCCCGCCGAGGGCAAACCCCAACCCGTCGGCAAAGCGATCATCGATCATTTGTTTGCCGAGGATGAAAACGGTCGTATTCCGATCATCGGCGTCGCCGGCTCACGCGGTACGCAGACGATCTCCCGCCTGGTCGCCTGGTTACTGCATTTGAATGGCCGCCATGTCGGACTAGCCTGCCGAGATGGCTTGTTCCTGGGCACCCGTCAGGTCGAACGCAAGGACAGTGCACGCTGGGACGCTGCGCACCGCTTGTTGATGAATCGCGGCATCGACGCAGTCGTGATCGAAAACAGCGCGGCCTCGGTGCTGCGCGATGGACTGTCCTATGACCGCTGCCAGGTGGGTGTGGTCACCGACATGGAAGGCATCGAGTTGCTGGCCGAATTCGATGTGCACAACGAAGACCAGCTCTACAAGGTGCTGCGCACACAGATAGATGTCGTGCTTGGCGAAGGCGTTGCAGTACTCAACGCGGCGGTGCCAAGACTGCCCGAAATGGCCGAACTCAGCGATGGTGAAGTGATTCTCTACGCCGTCGACGGCAAGTTGCCGGCAATGGCCGAGCATCGGGCCAAGGGCGGAAGGGCGGTCTTTTTGCAACGCGGCGCGGCCGTGCTGGCGCAAGGGCAATCCGAAACTTCGGGCGCCAATGTCGACGCCTTGCTGCGCCGCTTTGCTGCCAGCAAGAGACCAATCAGCGCCGAAGTCGATGCCTCCACGGTATTGGCGGCTGTAGCCGCAGCCTGGGCCCTGAATATTTCACCCGAGCTGATTTCAGCCGGCATGGATACTTTCGTGCCGGAACTGCCTGGTGATACCAAGGCCTGAATCAAAGCGCAGCCCCGCCAGAACAATCCTTGAACGAAACCGGAATTTGACCTATGGAAGTTTCTCGCACAAGGGCCTTGCGTGGCCCGAATATGTGGAGCCGGCATACGGCCATTGAAGCGATTGTTCACTGCAATGAGATCGAGCAGTCGATCGCCAATCTGCCGGGTTTTGAAGCCAGGTTGCGCGCCATTTTCCCCAGCATTGGTGCCTTGCGCCCGGCCAGCACCCAGCATCCGCTGATTTCGCTGGCCCATGTACTGGAACAGGCAACGCTGGCTTTGCAGGCGCAAGCCGGCTGCCCGGTCACTTTCAGCCGCACCCATGTGACCAGCGAGCCGGGCAGTTTCCAGGTCGTGGTCGAGTACAGCGAGGAAGATGTCGGCCGGCTTGCCTTCGAGGCCGCCTGCCGCTTGGTTGAAGCCGCACGCGACGATGGCAGCTTCGATGCCGACGCCAGCCTGGCGAAACTGCGCGAACTCGATGAAGATGTGCGGCTCGGGCCTTCAACCGGCGCGATCGTCGATGCTGCGGTAGCGCGCGGCGTCCCCTACCGCAGGCTGACACAGGGCAGCTTGGTGCAGTTCGGCTGGGGCGCCAAGCAACGCCGTATCTGGGCGGCCGAGGTCGATGCGACCAGCGCCGTTTCAGAGTCAATCGCCCAGGACAAGGACTTGAGCAAACGCCTGTTGCAGTCGGCGGGTGTGCCGGTGCCGCTCGGTCAACCGGTCGGCAGCATCGACGAAGCCTGGCAGGTGGCGGTAGAAATCGGCCTGCCGGTCGTGGTCAAGCCTCAGGACGGCAACCAGGGCAAGGGCGTGACCGTCAATGTCAACACGCGTGAAGACATGGAAACCGCCTATCGTGTCGCCGAGGAAATCGGCCATGTGATGGTGGAGAAATTTCTGCCCGGCAGCGACTATCGGCTGCTGGTTGTCGGCGACAAATTGGTTGCAGCTGCCAGACGCGACCCGCCACATGTGATCGGCGACGGCAAGCATCAAGTCAAACAATTGGTCGACCGGGTCAATGCGGATCCGAAAAGAGGCGATGGTCACGCGACCTCGCTGACCAAGATCCGCTTTGACGAGATCGCGGTGGCCCGTTTGGAAATGCAGGGTCTGACTCCTGAGTCGGTTCCCGAAAAAGGCCGGCGCGTGATCCTCCGAAACAACGCCAATTTGTCGACCGGCGGTACTGCCACCGATGTCACCGACGATGTGCATCCAGAGGTTGCTGCAAGGGCAATTGCTGCAGCACAGGTCGTCGGCCTGCATGTCTGCGGCGTCGACATCGTCACCGAGAGCGTGTTGCGCCCGCTCGAAGAACAAAGCGGCGGCATCGTGGAAGTCAATGCCGCACCCGGTCTGCGCATGCACCTGTCTCCTTCATATGGCAAGGGGCGCAACGTCGGGGAAGCCATCATTGCGCACCTCTATGGCGCCGGCCCGAACAAGCAAGAAGATGGCCGCATCCCGGTCGTCGCAGTCAGTGGCACCAACGGCAAGACGACAACGACACGATTGATCGCCCATTTATTCACGACCTGCGGGCTGAAGGTCGGCATGACCAATACCGATGGTGTGACCATTGACGGGCGCCAGACCGACAGCGGCGACTGCTCGGGACCGAAAAGTGCCCGCAATGTGCTGATGCACCCTGACGTTGAAGCGGCAGTCTTCGAGACCGCACGCGGTGGAATTTTGCGCGAAGGCCTCGGTTTTGACCGCTGCCAGGTGGCGGTGGTCACCAATCTGGGCGCCGGCGACCATCTGGGGATGAATTTCCTCAATACCGTGGACGAACTCGCGCTGGTCAAGCGCGTGATCGTGCAGAACGTCGCGCCTGGGGGCTACGCGGTGCTCAACGCTGCGGACCCGGTGGTGGCCAATATGGCTGCGACCTGTCCGGGCCAGGTGATATTTTTTGCCGCTGACCGGCATCATCCGCTGATGGCCACACACCGCGCGCAAGGCAAGCGCTGTGTCTTCATCGACGGCGAGATGCTGGTTGCAGCGCAGGGCAGTTGGCGCGAGAACATTGCCCTGCGCGACATTCCGATCACCCGCGGAGGAGCCATCGGCTTCCAGGTCGAAAACGCGATGGCGTCGGTCGCTGCCGCTTGGG
>CANFIC010000123.1 GCA_947446685.1 Burkholderiales bacterium | reverse complement strand
TTTCTCCGCTGCGGCTCACCCCAAGCGCGCGCAGCATATTGTCGAGCAACTGCCCTGGCTGGCCGACAAAGGGCAGACCCTGCAGGTCCTCTTGCTCATCAGGTGCTTCACCAACCACCAGCCAATGCGCACCGGGGCTGCCAACGCCAAAGACCGGGTTCTTGCGCGTGGCACCCAGCGGACAAGCCTGGCAGGCAGCAACGCTTTGCTGCAGGCCAGCCCAGTCCAGCGGACCCGGACGCAGCTCTTGCAGTACCGGCTCGAGCTTCACCGGAGGCTTCAGAACCACCGTCGCGACAACAGGCTCCGGACTTGCTGATACCGCTGCGCTGGGTGAATCCCAGACGCGCAAACCCATCTCGGCGAGCATCGCACGCTGGCGCTGATCCCAGCTCATGCCGGGTCTCCAGCCAGTGTCAGATTCATCAGCACCGCATCCTCGCGCTGGCCCTGCAAAACCGGGTAATAGGCCGGCCGCATGCCGACTTCTTCAAAGCCATAGCGCTGATAAAAACGGCGTGCGCGCAGATTGCTTTGCCTGACTTCAAGCCAGAGGCTGTCGCAGCAATGCTGGCGCGACAAGCGGCACAACTCGTCAAGCATCAGCCGCGCCAGACCCCGGCCCTGTTGCTCGGGCAGCAAGGCAAGGTTGAGCAGATGCATCTCGTCCGGGCCTTTCAACGCCAGCAGATAGCCGAGCATGAGACCTTGCTGATCGCGCAGGACCAAGGCTGGATAACCGGCCGCCAGCGAATCGATGAAATTCCCCTTGGACCAGGGCACAGGGTAAGCGGCCTGCTCGATCGCCAGCACCTCGGCCAAGTCGCTGACCTGCATCGCCTGAAAACCCGACTGCGGATCGGTCATGCCGCTGCCGCGATGCGCAAGTTGTCGAGCCGCGCGGCCAGACGCTCGGCAGTGGTCTGAGCCACCTTGTCACGCACATAAATCGGCAGCGCATCGGCTGCGTCCAGGGTTTCGCCGCGCGCCCAGGCCTGCCCGGCCAAGACGGCCAGCGCAGCGGCACGGGAGGCCTGATGTGGCCAACTGCGCTGTGGCTTGCCGAGTTGCTCGGGGAAAGCGAGCAGCGCCGATCCAGCGACTGCTGCCGGCAACTGCCATTTTTCGCAGAGTTCGGCCGGGCGATAAAGCGCTGGCATGACTCGCGTCTGCCAGAACCCCTGTTCGAATTCATAGGCCGCCGCATAGATTTCACCGATACGGGCGTCCATGGCAACCCAAATCGTTCCGGTCAAAGGTTCACCACTTGCTGCGGCTTGCTGTCTCGCGTCCTCGGCCACCAGCATCAAGCTGTCAATTGCCAGGACCGGTTTACCGGCCCCGAAAGCCAGCCCTTGCACTACCGCGCAGGCAGTGCGCAGACCGGTGAATGCGCCGGGCCCGCGACCAAAAGCGATGGCGTCGACATCGGCCAGCCTGATGCCGGCACGAGTCAGCAAAGCCAGCGCCTCGGGCACCATCAAGGCTGAGGCCTGGGATCCACCTTCAGCCTCGAAATAAAGGCTCGCACCCGGGCTGCTGAGCGACAGCGCCATGATTTCGGTCGAACTGTCGAGGGCCAGCAGAATCGTCATGGCGGGCTCATCAGCGGCAGCTTCAGAACGGGTTGTTCTTGGCCCGGGTCTGCGCCAACAAACCAAGTCGCTCCTGACCCGCAATGCCGAGCAAGCGATCGTTCGCCCACAACCAGGTGGTGCCGGAGGCGTCCTTGGTCGTGTCACCGCCGCTGTCCTTGAACAGCGTCAAACTTGTGCAGTCAGGCATGGCAATGGTCTTCAGGCAGGCCGGACTGGTAACGTCGGCGAAACCAAAGGCTGCCGGATATTTGACGATGGCCTGCACCGATTCGTCGGCAAGAACCAAGCCGATCAAGCGCCCATCATTGATGATTTCGAGGCGCATCGCGATATTGAATGTTGAAGTCAACTGCGTCAGAAAAGCTGCCCGATCGGTATCGACAAACAAGGCCTTTTCAGCGATTGCAAACGGCGTCAAGCCCAGATCGATCAGAGTCGACACGACCACGCGACCATTGGCATTAGCGATCCGGTTGACCTGTTGGCCCAGCAATTTGCCACGCGCTTGCGCCGCCGCAAGCAGGTTGGTCTGGCTTTGCGCCGGGTATTGCCCGTAGAGCTCGAAGACATCGTTGGCTCCGACCATGATGGTCACCAGATCCTTCGGACCGAAGGTACTGCTGGAAAAATGGGCTGTTATCTTGGCCTGTAAATCAGCCACCTTGGCGCCGTCTGTGGCATACATGACGCCCTGCGGCGTCGCATAGTTGCTCGGGTTGCACTGTGGAAAGACCAGGCCGAAAACCGATGCCACCGATTGCACCCAGACCGGCCCGATCGCGCAATCGAGATTCCCGGTGGTGGTATCCAGCGAATTGACCGTGTACTTCTTGCCGGTGGCCGTGATCAAGCTCGACTCATCGCCAAAAGCGATGATCCTTGTCGGGGCGAACGGCTCGATCTGCGACGTGCTGCCGCCGCAGGCAGAAATGACGGCCAAGGCAGCCAGGGCCGCCAGCAAGGTCAGACCATGGCGGCCAATTCGGCTCACGCCATGCTTGAAACTCTTCATGAACACTCCATCCATATCAAACTGTCAGGCGAACGCTGCGGCGGCTCGGGACAAACGATCCCTGACCCCGTCCCAGTCGGAATTCTGCGGCGGCGATTCGATCCAGATCTCGCTCGCGCCCGCCGCATCGAACCATCGCAATGCGGCAAACAGATCATGCGCCGCCGCCAGCGCATCATCAGGCATCTGCAGATAAAGAAATTTTCCTGACACCTGCAACGACCGTGAATATACCGCTAGGCCCGTAGGCAGGGGTCGGACCAGGCATTCGGAGAGTTCTTGGCGACTCACCAAGCGCACCCTTGCCTTCGGTGCGTAATGAGCGACCAAGGTACCTGAAGCGCGTGGCGCCTGCGCATCCGGGGCCAGCAATTTTTGCCCCAGGGCCGCCTCGATCCGGGCTCGCGTCAGCACGCCTGGCCGCAACAGCACCGGGCTGGCGCGGCTGCAATCGACGATGCTCGACTCGATGCCCAACTCGCAGGCACCGCCTTCCAGAACCAGCAGATCCGGCCCGAACTCCTCGACCACATGGCCGGCCTGGGTCGGGCTGACATGGCCGAAACGGTTCGCGCTGGGTGCTGCTACGCCGCTAACGCCGATGGCGCTTGCTGCTGCCAACAAGGCCCGGGCCACCGGATGCGAAGGGCAACGCAGTCCGATGCTGTCCTGCCCGCCGGCTGCGGCTGTAGCGACGCCTGGCCGGCGAGGCAAGATCACGGTCAGCGGCCCGGGCCAGAAAGCCGCCATCAAGGCCTGTGCCGCCGGCGGTATGACGCTGGCAAACTGCGCTGCATCGGCTGCGTCGAGCACATGAACGATCAAGGGATGCTGCTGTGGCCTACCCTTGGCAGCGAAGATTCGCGCCACCGCAGCGTCGTCATCGGCGCGGGCACCCAGCCCGTAGACTGTTTCGGTCGGAAAGGCCACCAACTGTCCCGCCGCCAGCAGGGCCGCAGCCTGCTGGATCATGTCGGGATCATTGCCATCGAGAAGCATCGCGAATCAGGTGGACAGGCCGAGAATCATGGCCGCCTTGAGCGCAATCTGGCCCGCCTGGCCTGCAGTCGCCGCGGTGATCGTCAGATGCCCCATCTTGCGTCCCGACCTCGGGCTGGCCTTGCCATAAAGGTGCAGATGTGTGCCCGGCAATGCCAGCAAGGCATCCCAGGCCGGTGTGCGCAGGTTTCCTGCCGCGTCGAACCACAGATCGCCGAGCAGGTTCAGCATCAAGGTCGGCGAATGCAAGCGCGGCGGTGTTAGTGGCAGTCCGGCCAGCGTGCGTACCTGTAACTCGAACTGCGAGACATCGCAGGCGTCGATCGTGTAATGACCCGAATTGTGCGGACGCGGCGCCATTTCGTTGACGATCAGGCTGCCGTCCTGCAAGAGGAAGAATTCGACACAAAGGACGCCAACATAGTCCATCGACTCGGTGATGCGTGCCGCCGCCCTCAGCGCCTGAACTTGCAGCGCTTCGCTGACATCGGCTGCCGGCACCTGGGTGACGGCCAGAATGCCATCGATATGCAGGTTCTGCTGTACCGGGAATTGCACGATCGACCCGTCCGAACCGCGCGCCGAGATCACTGACAACTCGAGTGCCAGGGGCAGCATCTGCTCGAGCACGCAAGTCACACCCTTCAATTCGCCCCAGGCCATGGCCAGTTCGGCACGGCTGCTGACCCTCATCTGGCCCTTGCCGTCATAGCCGAAGCGGGCCGTTTTCAAAATGCCTGGCAGCAAGCGGTCGGGGACTGACTGCAGATCGGCAGCGCTGGCGATCACCGCATAGGGCGCGCAAGCCACGCCACTGGCGGCGAAATGCGCTTTCTCGGCCACCCGGTCCTGGCAAATCGCCACCGCAGCGGCTGCCGGAGCGACCCGGCGCGAACGCGCCAGTTGCTCAAGCGCTTGTGCCGGGACATTTTCAAATTCAGTCGTGATCGCGGCACAGCGACTGGCCATCTGCTCGAGCCCGGCCGGGTCCAGATAGCCGGCGCAGATCTGCTCATGTGCGACCGCACCGGCCGGACTGGCTTCATCGGGGTCGAGCACCAGGGTGCGATAGCCCAGGCATTGCGCCGCATGGACGAACATGCGGCCGAGTTGGCCGCCGCCGATCACGCCCAGCGTTGCTTCGCCCGGTAGCATCATCTCGCTCATCCGAGCAGTTCCTGGCTCATTGCACGTGCCGCCTCGGTCTGGCGCAGACGGAAGGCCAGCAGCTGCTCGCGCAGGCCTTCGTCATGGTTGGCCAGCATCGCCACCGCGAACAATGCAGCATTGGCCGCGCCGGCGTCGCCAATGGCAAAGGTGGCGACCGGAATGCCTTTGGGCATCTGCACGATCGAGTGCAAGGAATCGACACCGGACAAATGGCGGCTGGCCACCGGCACGCCGAGCACCGGCACGACCGTCTTGGCTGCCAACATGCCCGGCAAATGGGCCGCTCCACCCGCGCCGGCGATGATCGCCTGCAGGCCGCGATCGACCGCATTTTCGGCGTAAGCGAACATATCGTCCGGCATACGATGCGCCGAGACCACCTTGGCTTCGTAAGCAATACCGAACTGGGCGAGAATACCGGCTGCGTGCTTCATGGTCTCCCAGTCACTGCTGGATCCCATCACCACGCCGACCAGGGGTGAGACGTTCGTTGGCAGGTCCTGCACGGCTCGCTCCAAAGGCTGAAAAACCTTGAATTGTAGGCGGTCGCCAGCATCTAGCGACTGCCTTGCCCATTTGCCGAAAGCCTTGACCCGCCATGATAGACATCACCTTACAGAATTTTGAATCTGAACTGATCCAGGGTTCGTCGCAACTACCTGTGCTGCTCGACATCTGGGCGCCATGGTGCGGCCCCTGCCGGACGCTCGGCCCGATGCTCGAAAGGCTGGAAATCGCCTATGCCGGACGCTTCCGCTTGGCCAAGCTCGACAGCGATGCCGTGCCCGAGATTGCGGCCCAGTTGAGCCAGATGTTTGGCGTTCGCAGCATTCCGTTTTGCGTGATGTTCGTCGGCGGCCAGCCGGTCGACGGTTTTGTCGGCGCCGTACCGGAAGCGCAGATCCGGGAATTTCTCGACAAGCATGTGCCCAGCGGCGAGGCGCTGGAGGCGGCCGAGGAAGTCGCCGAGGCCGAAGTCCTGCTCGCCGAAGGTGATGTGGAAACCGCACTCGAACGCTTGCAGCAAGCGGTCGAGACCGACCCCGCCAATGAGCCGGCCCGCTTCGACCTGGTGCGAACGCTGCTTGAAATGGGTCTGCTGGCCCAAGCGCAAGCGGCTTTTGCCCCGGTGGCTGCCCAGGCTGCCGACAAGATCACGCCGCATGCCCGTTTTGCTGCCCTGGGCCATTGGCTGACGGCCTGCGATCGTGCCGCTGCTGGTGTGGATGAAGCCCAACTGCGCTCGGCCATCAATGCCAACAAGCGCGACTTCGATTCCCGTTTCGCCTTGGCCCAAAGCCATCTGGCGGGCCTGGAATTCACTGCGGCGATGGACGAGCTGCTCGATATCATCATGCGCGACAAGGCCTGGAACGGCGAGCTGGCGCGCAAGACCTATGTGGCGATCCTCGAACTGATGACCAAACCGGCACCCAAAGCGCAAGCCGCCGAGGCCAAAGGCACGCTCGAGATCGCCGGCCGCGCCATCGTGACGCCGAACGACCCGCTGCTCGACCAATACCGCCGCAAGCTGAGCATGGCCTTGTTCTGATCGGTCAGCGCGGCTTGAGCCCGGCTTGTTGCAAAGCCTGCGCCCAACCCGCCTGGAGGGCAGCTACCTTTTGCCATTCAGCGTCGGCCGCCGCTTGATGCCGCGCCGCAGTTGATTTATCGCCCAGCCTGGCATGAATCTGCGCCAACCGGCTGAAAGTGACGGCGCGGTCGTCGAGATCACCCTGCGGATCAAGCTCGGCTTCGGCTTCAAGCGCCTGCAGCAGCGCCAGCTCTGGCTGACCCTGGTTGACCCGGCACCAAGCCAAGTCGGCCAGCAGGCTGCAGCCATAACGTGCCAGACCGGCAGCCAGCTCGGCCGGCAGATGATTTTCAAACAGCGTCATTGCCGCGGCGAAATCGCCTTCGACGGTGAGGATCTGCGCCCTCAGGATGGCCGTCAGTCCGGGCATTGCCGAACCGCCCACCGCCGCGTCGTAATGGGCAATCGAATCAGCGCCGAGCAGCAGCCCCTTGCTGCCGGAAGCCCGGTTCGAAAGCGAATCATGCCTGGCCTGAACCATGCGCAACTGCGCCATGTTGAACATCAAGGCTGACAGCGCCGCATCGTCGCCATCAGCCAAGGCATGGCCTCGTGCAGCGGCATACCAGCCTTGCGCCGAACTACTCTGACCCGCCAGATGATGAGCCAGACCCAGCGTCGTGCAAAGCCGATAGCGGGCGCCATGATCATCGGGCGCCGCAAGGCGGTCGCAATCGCTGGCATGGCCGACCGCAACGGCGATGTCGTTATCGAGGTAGGCGAGCATCGCCAGCCAAGCCGAACAGATTGCGTCCAACGCAGGCAGCTTCGCTTGCTTGGCGATGACCTGAGCGCGCGCGATCCTGGGCTGCGCCGCGCTGCTGAAGTCGGTGTAATAGCTGAACAAGCCCGCAGCGAAATGCAGCCAGGCACCGAGTTCGGGCTGCGGGTAGCGCAACGCCAGGCCTTGCGCCTGGAGCAATTGTTCGCTGGCCCGCGCCATCTCGCCATGGCGTGCCAGCAGCAACGCACGCTGCACCGTCAAAGTACCCAGCCTGCCGGACGGCGGCGATGCAGCAATTGCCGCGTCGAGCCGCTGCAGCAGGCGACTGCTCATGGCAGGGTGAGTCTTTGCAAGGCTTCCCGGTATTTGGCCGCGGTCTTCTCGATCACTTCGGCCGGCAATGCCGGCGCCGGCGCGGTCTTGCCCCAGGGCTTGCCGTCGACTTCGGCCTGCTCGAGCCAGTCGCGCACGAACTGCTTGTCGTAGCTCGGCGGATTGCTGCCCGGTGCATAACTTTCCACCGGCCAGTAGCGCGACGAATCGGGCGTCAGCACCTCGTCCATCAAGGTCAAGTTGCCGGCCGCATCAAGGCCGAATTCGAATTTGGTGTCGGCAATGATGATGCCCTTGCTCAAGGCGAAATCGGCGGCGCGTTGATAGAGCTGGATCGAGATGTCGCGCACGCGCGTTGCCAGATCCTGGCCAATGATCTCGACCATGCGTTCGAACGAAATGTTCTCGTCATGCTCGCCCATCTCGGCCTTTGTGGCCGGAGTGAAGATCGGCGCGGCCAGCTTGGCTGCGTTGACCAACCCGGCAGGCAGTTTGACGCCGCAGACCTCACCATGGCGTTGATATTCGGCCCAGCCGCTGCCGGCCAGATAACCACGTACCACCGCCTCGACCGGCAGCGGCGTCAGCCGCTTCACCAGCATCGAACGGTCTTGCACCTGCACTCGATCGGCTGGGCTGACCACGCTCAGCGGGTCTTCACCGGTCAGATGATTCGGCACGATGTCGTGCAGTTTATCGAACCAGAACAAGGCCATCTGCGTCAGCAGCGCGCCCTTGCCGGGAATCGGCTCGCCCAGAATGACGTCGAAAGCCGACAAGCGGTCGCTCGCGACCATCAACAATCGATCAGCGCCAACTGCATAGTTCTCGCGCACCTTGCCGCGGGCGATCAGGGGCAACGAGGTCAGCGACGATTGCAGCAATGCCGCAGTGGTTGAATTTTCCATCATCGAATTTTAGGCGCTGGACCGGCTCAGTCCTGAAATCAAATTGGCGAAAAAAAGCCTGCCGGACTCACGCCAGGCAGGCCCTGCTTTGCGGCCATTTACTTGATCAGCTGATTCAGTTCGCCGCGTGCATAGGAAGCAGCGACGTCGACCAAGCTGCGCGCCTTGATCTTGCCGGCCTGGCCTTCGCAGCCGAACTGCTGATAGCGCTGCTTGCAGATCAAGGTCGCGGCTTCACGGGCCGGCTTCAGGAAGTCACGCGGGTCGAACTTCGAAGGGTTCTCGACGAAGTAGCGCCTCACGGCGGCCGTCATCGCCAAGCGGATGTCAGTATCGATGTTGATCTTGCGTACGCCATGCTTGATCGCTTCCTGGATTTCCTCGACCGGCACGCCGTAGGTCTCCTTCATGTCACCGCCGTATTGGCGGATTTCAGCCAGCAGGTCCTGCGGCACGCTCGACGAGCCATGCATCACCAGATGGGTGTTGGGAATGCGTGCGTGGATGTCCTTGACGCGCTGGATCGCCAGGATGTCGCCAGTGGGCTTGCGGGTGAATTTGTAAGCGCCATGGCTGGTGCCGATGGCAATCGCCAAGGCGTCCAACTGGGTCCGCATGACAAAGTCTGCGGCCTGTTCGGGGTCGGTCAGCAACTGGTCATGAGTCATCACCGATTCGGTGCCATGGCCGTCTTCCTTGTCGCCCTGCATGGTTTCGAGTGAACCGAGGCAGCCGAGTTCGCCCTCGACCGTCACGCCCTTTTCATGCGCCATGTCGACGACCTTGCGGGTCACCTCGACGTTGTATTCGTAGCTCGCGATGGTCTTGCCGTCGGCTTCGAGTGATCCGTCCATCATCACCGAAGAAAAGCCCAGACCCATCGCGCCGCGGCAGATCTCAGGGCTTTGACCATGATCCTGGTGCATCACCACCGGCAGATGCGGGTAAGCCTCGACTGCGGCCTGGATCAAATGCTTCAAGAACGCCTCGCCGGCATATTTGCGCGCCCCTGCACTGGCTTGCATGATGACCGGCGCACCCATTGCATCAGCAGCAGCCATGATGGCCTGCACTTGCTCCAGATTGTTGACATTGAAGGCCGGGATGCCATAGCCGCTTTCGGCAGCATGGTCGAGCAGTTGGCGCATTGAAACGAGTGCCATGGGGGAATCTCCGTGCAAGTTGAAATTTCTACAGGCATGGCACCAACATCATCGCCGGTGTAACCATGCCGTAACTCGTTTGATTCTAGCGGCGGCGCCAGTCTTCAAAGGCCTGCAGACAGGCGGTAGTAATTCAGCGCCGCCTAAGCAAACCGACGCGGCAAGCTCAGTCGACCCGGCAGACCTTCAGCATATTGGTGCCACCTGGAAAGCCCATCGGCTCGCCGCAGGTGATCGCATAGGTATCGCCAGGCATCAAAACGCCCATATCAACGAGTATCTTCTCTGCCGCCTTCAAGGCCTCATCACGATCCTTGAATTCGGGCATCAGCAAGGGCCGCACATTGCGATAGAGCGCCATCTTGTGCTGACTGAGCGGCTGAGTCGTCATTGCATAGATCGGTACCTGGATCCGGTGCCGGCTCATCCACAGCGC
>CANFIC010000122.1 GCA_947446685.1 Burkholderiales bacterium | reverse complement strand
GCTCTTGATGCCGGCGGTGCAACCGGCCGAGTTGTGGCAAGAGACCGGCCGCTTCGAAAAAATGGGTCCCGAACTGCTGCGTGTGAAAGATCGCCACGGTCGCGACTTCATCATCCAGCCGACTTCGGAGGAGGTGATCACCGACATCGCCCGCCAGGAATTGCGCAGCTACAAACAGTTGCCAAAGAATTTCTACCAGATCCAGACCAAGTTCCGAGATGAGCGCAGGCCCCGCTTCGGCATCATGCGCGGGCGTGAGTTCACGATGAAGGATGCCTATTCCTTTGACCGTGATGTGGCTGCGGCGACGCTCAGTTACCAAGGCATGTTCGCCGCCTATCAACGCATATTCGACCGTTTTGGCCTGCAGTACCGCGCCGTTGCGGCCGACACCGGGGCTATCGGGGGTGAGCTTTCGCATGAGTTCCAGGTCATTGCCGACACTGGCGAAGACGCGATCGTCTACTGTCCGGACAGCGATTACGCTGCCAATATCGAGCTGGCCGAAGCGCTGGCAACGACCGGCGAGCGGGCCGACGCCTTGCAGCCGCTGGCCTTGACGCCGACACCCGGTCAGGCCACTTGCGAAGCCGTGGCGGCCATGCTCGGTTTGCCGCTGACCCAGACGGTCAAGTCATTGGTGCTGGCCAGCGATCAGCTGGATCCGCATGGAGTGATCGTCAAATCGACGGTCTGGCTGTTGCTGCTGCGCGGCGACCATGAACTGAACGAGGTCAAGGCCGGCAAGATCGAGGGACTGAAATCGGGCTTCCGCTTTGCCACCCATGCCGAGATCGATGAATATTTCGGCTGCAAGCCTGGCTATCTCGGCCCTATCAAGACCCTGAAACCGGTCAAGGTTATCGCCGACCGGAGCGTTGCCTTGATGAGCGACTTCGTCTGCGGCGCCAACACAGCCGACCACCATTTCACCGGTGCCAATTGGGCCCGTGACCTGCCCGAGCCCGATCTGGTCGCCGACATTCGCAATGTCGTCGCTGGCGATGCCTCGCCGGATGGCAAGGGTTTGCTGGCCATTCAGCGCGGGATTGAAGTTGGCCATGTGTTCTTGCTGGGTACCAAATACTCGAAGGACATGAACGCGACCTTCCTCGACGAGAACGGCAAGCCGCAGTTCCTGGTGATGGGTTGCTACGGTATCGGCGTGACCCGAATCCTCGGTGCCGCCATCGAACAGAACCATGATGCCCGCGGCATCATCTGGCCGGAGTCGATCGCCCCGTTCAGCGTGGTGATTTGCCCGATCGGCATGGACCGCAGCGAAGAGGTCAAGGCAGCCGCTCACAAGTTGCACGACGATTTGCTGTCGCTGGGTGTCGACGTGCTGCTCGACGACCGCGGCGAGCGTCCAGGCGCGATGTTTGCTGACTGGGAACTGGTCGGCTTGCCGCACCGGGTCGTGCTGTCTGACCGTGGCCTGAAGGAAGGCCAGGTCGAATATCAGGGCCGCCGCGATGCTGAAGCCACCAAGCTGCCCTTGACCGAACTGCTGGCGCATCTGAAAGCCAAGCTAGAACTTTGAGCAAGGCAAGCCCGAGTCGACGCATCCTGCTGGCCGCGGCGGCCGGGCTGGCCATGCCGCGCTGGGCTTGTGCCGGGGCACAACTGGAGGAGCCGCTGGCTGATGCGGTGCGCTCAGCCCTTGCAGCTGCGCTGCGCCACAGCGCTCCGCCCAAACCGCAGTTCGACAATATCGATTCGCGCCTGGCTTATCTGCGCTGGCTCGGCGCGATGAGCGAGAGGCTGAAAAGTCGCAAAAGCGAAACGCAGACCCGCATCGAATTTCTGGAAACCGCCTGGTACGAGAGCAAACGTGCCGGGCTCGAGCCCGCCCTGTTGTTGGGACTGGTACAGGTTGAGAGCGGCTTCCGGAAATATGCGATCAGCAGCGCCGGCGCGCGCGGCTATATGCAGGTGATGCCGTTCTGGACCCGCTTGATCGGCGACGGCCGGGCTTCAGCGCTGTTTCATATGCAGACGAATCTGCGTTTCGGTTGCCTGATCCTGCGCCATTACCTCGACCTCGAACAGGGCGATCTGTTCATGGCCCTGGGTCGCTACAACGGCAGCCGCGGCCGCCAGGAATATCCGCAGGCAGTGCTTGCAGCAAGGCAGCAATGGCAGCTGCCTGATTTAAGCTAGTCGCGAGTCGAACTCAAGGCCGAAGCCCGGCCCAGATTTTCGGTTCGGCGCCGACGACGCCAGCCAACTCCAGCACCCGTTCGGCGCTCTCGTTGATCAACTCGTCAATGCTTTTCGGGCGGTGATAAAAAGCCGGCAAGGGCGGGAAAATGATTGCGCCCATTTCGGTGGCGGCCACCATATTGCGCAGATGGGCCAGATTGAACGGCGTCTCACGCACCATCAGGATCAGCCTGCGCCGCTCTTTCAGCGTCACATCGGCCGCGCGGGTCAGCAAGTTGTCGCCGAAGCCATGGGCCACCGATGCCAGAGTCTTCATCGAGCAGGGCGCCACGATCATCGCTGCGGTGGCGAAGCTGCCGCTCGCCACGCAGGCGCCGACATCGCCAGGCGCATAGGCGTAGCTGGCTTCACGCTCGAGTTGATGCCGATCGAGTCCGAGTTCATGGTGCGCGTTCATCACCCCGGCCGGGGTGATGATCAGATGGGTTTCCAGCCCCAGCTCTCGGCCCCGGCGCAGCAGACGCAAGCTGTAGGCTGCCCCTGTGGCGCCGGTGATGCCGACTACCAGTCTTTGTGCCACGCTGCAGCCGGTCAGTGGGAAGCCAGGACCTGCTGCAATTCGCCCGATTCGTACATCTCCATCATGATGTCCGAACCGCCGACGAATTCGCCGTTGACATAGAGCTGGGGGATCGTCGGCCAACTGGCGTAGTCCTTGATGCCCTGGCGAACGCCATCGTCTTCGAGCACATTGAAGGTCTTCAGATCGGATGCGCCGCAGGCCTTCAGAATCTGGATCGCCCGGCCCGAGAAGCCGCACATCGGAAATTGCGCTGTTCCCTTCATGAAGAGCACCACGCGGTTGCCCTTGACCAGCTCGTCAATACGTTGTTGAACTTCGTTCATTCTTGTTTCGCCCAAAGTGGATTTCCGGGCCTGATTATCAGCGAGTCGGCAGGACCCCGTCTAATAGGAATATGACAAGCCGAGTTGCAGCACGGGTTTGTAGCGCATATCGCGCAACACATCTTCCATTCCGGACATATTGCTGGTACCTAGACGCAGACCGCCGACCGAAGCCTTGTTGAGCAGCCCCAGGTCGGCGCTGAAACCCCAGCCACCATGCAGTGATTGCCCGCTATAGCCTATGCCCAGGTAGGACATCGACGCGTTCGGATCGTTCGCGTCGAGCCCCGGTGTCAGCAGGTTGCGCCGACCGATCGCCAGAGTCTGGCCGAGCTGGAAACTGCTCGTCCCGAGCGCCAAGCCTGAGCCGCTCAACGAGAGCGGACCCATCAACATACCGCCAGTGGCGCGCAGACCGCCGCGTACATTCTCCAGTCCCGAGCCGGTCAGGTAATAGTCGCCGAGCAGATTGGCGCTCAACAGCCTTGAGCTGCTGTAGCGCCTGCCCTCAGTCCAGCCGGGCATGCTGCTGTCGATGCTGCCGAGCTGCAAGCGCGCCTGCCAGCGCGGCGTCTCGCTGATCTGCAAACCATCGGCCATTGCGGGTGTTGCTGCAAATTGGAACAAAAAGCAAGTACTGATCAGAGCGGCACGAAAGGCCTTGTGCGCAAGCTTCATGGCAGTCTCCTGATGGCGCACAATCGGCGCCCGTCAGTCGATGCTACGCCTGAAGTTCCCGCTGTGGTGCGATAGTGATCCCAAATCAAGATTTTTTGGCAAGGTAACCATCAATCCAGCCACCGCGCTCCGCTGACTCTGGGCTGGCCGCCCAAGTCCAGGCGTAATGCCGGCTCTGTAAAGCCACGTAAACGTAGCGCTGCGGCCACAGCTTCGGCCTGGTCATAGCCATGTTCGAGCAGCAACCAGCCGCCGGGACAAAGGTGATTGGGGGCGCCATCGATCAAAGTCAGCAAGGCTTTCATGCCGTCGCCACCCGGTGTCAAGGCCTCAAGCGGCTCGAACCTCAGCGCTGGTAAATGCGGATCGGATCCGGCGATATAGGGCGGATTGCTGACGATCAGGTCGAAGCGCTGTCCGGCCAAGGGCTGCCACCAGTCACCCTGGTGAAAGCGCAGCGCCAGACCGAGGCGCCGGGCGTTGTCCTGTGCGACCGCCAACGCCGCTGCGCTGAGTTCAACCGCCTGTACCGCAGCGGCCGGATGCCGATGCTTGATCGCCAGGGCGATCGCGCCGCTGCCAGTGCCCAGGTCAACCACCGCAGGCGCGCCGGGCAGTCGTTGCAGGATTTCCAGCGCCCAGTCGACCAGGGTCTCGGTGTCAGGCCGCGGCACCAATGTATCGGGCGTGACCTTGAGCAGTAGGCCGTGGAATTCCTTTTCGCCAACGATATAGGCCAGCGGCATGCCTGCGGCGCGCTGCGCAATCTGGGCTGTGATGCGCTCGGCGAGGTGCTTGCTCAGCGGTTCATCGTCATGGCCGAGCAGCCAGGCCCGGCTCTGCTGCAGGGCGGCAGCGAGCAGCAGTTGTGCATCGAGGCGCTCAAGGCCTGAAGCGCGTGCCAATGCCAGCGCCGCGCCGACATCGGCAGGCAGGTTCATGCGCGCCCTTCCAGCAGTGCCAGTTGTTCAGCTGCTTGCGCGGCCTGCAGGCCTGCAGCGACATCGTCGAGATCGCCGTCCATGATCGCGCCGAGCTTGTAAAGCGTCAGATTGATGCGGTGGTCGGTCAGCCGGCCTTGCGGGAAGTTGTAGGTCCGGATGCGATCGCTGCGGTCGCCGCTGCCGATCAGGCCCTTGCGGTTGGCAGCGTCGCGGGCCTCGCGTTCATGGCGGTCCTTGTCGCGCAGCCTGGCGGCCAGCACCAGCATTGCCTTGGCCTTGTTGCGGTGCTGGCTGCGGTCGTCCTGGCATTCGGCCACCAACCCGGTCGGCACATGGGTGATGCGCACGGCGCTGTCGGTCTTGTTGATATGTTGGCCGCCTGCGCCGCTGGCCCGGAAGGTGTCGATGCGCAAATCAGCCGGATTTAGCTGGATCTCCTCGGCCGCATCCGGCTCGGCAATCACCGCTACCGTGCAGGCGCTGGTATGGATGCGGCCCTGGCTTTCGGTCGCCGGTACCCGCTGCACCCGGTGGCCGCCCGATTCGAACTTCAGCCTGCCATAGACATGGTCGCCCTCGATGCGCAGCACCAGTTCCTTGTAGCCACCCAGATCGGAGTCACTGGACGAGAGGATTTCGGTTTTCCAGCCCTGGCGCTCGGCATAACGCAGATACATGCGCGCGAGATCGGCGGCAAACAAGGCCGATTCATCGCCGCCGGTGCCGGCGCGAATTTCCAGAAACGCCGGCCGCTCGTCATCCGGATCGACCGGCAGCAGCGCCAGTTGCAATTCCTGATGCAGCCTGGTGATGTCGCTTTCGGCAGCGCTGATTTCTTCGCGCGCCATCCCGGACATGTCGGGGTCGTCCAGCAGTTCGCGCGCCTCAGCCAGATCGGCTTCGCGCTGCAGGTATTTACGGTATTTCGAGACCAAGTCCGAGGCTTCGGCCTGTTCCTTCGACAAGGCGCGATAGCGCTTCATGTCAGCGGCGATCGAGCCTTCGGCCAGGATGTTGTCGAGCTCGCTCAGGCGATAGGCGAGGCGCTCGAATTGCTGACGCAGCGATTCATTCATGGAAGGCAAATGGTTGAACTGAGGGCCGGCGCCAGACTGGCGCTGCGGAGGCAGGTAAGCCCTTGTCGGCGCTAATGTTCGGCCGGGTCGCGCGGACTGTTGCGCAGGAATAGCCGCGATACCGTTTGTGCCAGTTGCAATCGCTGCTCGCCGTCGCTGGCATGCAGTTCGGCCAAGGTGCCGTGCAGGATCTTGTGCGTCAGGCCGCGCGATAGCGCTTCCAGCACTTCGTTCAGATCGGCGCCGCGGGCCAGTTGCTTGCGGGCACGCGCCAGCTCATGTTCGCGCCAACTGTCGGTCTGTGCATTCAGCGCCTGGATCAGCGGCACCGTATGGCGCTGGCCGAGCCAATGGGCAAAGCTTTGCACACCGGTTTCGATGATCGCTTCGGCCTGCTCGACCGCTGCGAGGCGTTTTTCACCGGCCGTCTGGACCAGCGAAGCCAGCTCGTCGACGGTGTAAAGATAGACGTCGTCGAGCCTTCCGACTTCGGGCTCGATGTCGCGCGGCACAGCCAGATCGACCATGAACATCGGCCGGCGCCGGCGCAATTTCAAGGCCCGCTCGACTGCGCCCAGGCCGATCAAGGGCAGGCTGCTGGCGGTGCAGGAAATCACTGCGTCGAATTCATGCAGCCGATGCGGCAGATCGGCCAGTCGCACGGCTTCGGCGCCCAGCCTGCCGGCGAGTTTTTCACCGCGCTCAAGCGTCCGGTTCGCAACCGCCATCGCCATCGGCGCCTTGGCGGCAAAATGGGTGGCCACCAGCTCGATCATCTCGCCGGCACCGACAAAGAGCACCTTGATCTTGGTCAGGTCCTCGAACAACTGCCCGGCCAGGCGTACCGATGCGGCGGCCATGCTGATCGAATGGGCACCGATCTCGGTCGAGGTGCGGACTTCCTTGGCGACTGAAAAACTGCGTTGGAACAGCTGATGCAGCGTCGATCCCAAGGTGCCAGCCTGATCGGCCTCACGCACCGCCTGCTTCATCTGCCCGAGGATCTGCGGCTCGCCCAGCACCATTGAATCAAGGCCGCTGGCGACCCGGAAAGCATGTCGTGCGGCAGCGCTGCCTTCGCGCACATAAGCGTGATGCATCAAGGCCTTGCTCTCGATGCCCCCAATGGTGGCCAGCCAGTCAAATGCCGGCTGCACCATCGCGGCATTGCCGGCCATATACAGCTCGGTGCGGTTGCAAGTGGACAAGATGGCCGCTTCGGCCAAACTGGCTGATTGACGCGGAGCCCGCTGTTGCATCAGCTCGCGGAAGTTCAACAGCGTCGGCGCCAATTGTTCAAGCGTGAATGCAAACCGCCCGCGCAAATCAAGCGGGGCGGAGTTGTGATTCAGGCCAAGGGTGAACACCGTCATCTGAGCATTATAAAATTTGTTGTTGCCGGGTAGGAACGACAGTGGAGTTCCGAGCCCCGTGGGGCAAATTATCCCGGATCAGCCGGCGCAGGAGCTTGCGAACGGTTCGCTGCAATTGACATTCATCAAGCCTGACGCAAGTTCAACCACAAAGAAGATTCCGTGAGCCCGCTCGACGCCTTCTGGCATATCGCCAATTTTTTTGCCCCCGCTTGGGCGGTGGCTGCCATGCTTGCCTTGGTCGTCAAGCTGCTCTGGCGGCGGCAACTGGCCAGTACCACCTGGGCTCGCTTGACTCTGGCGGGTGCGCTGGGCGGCAGCGCTGGTCTGATTGCTGCGATCTGGCTGCTCGGACATGACGGAACCATCGCCGGCTATGGATTGCTGTTGCTCGGCGTGAGCCTGCCGCAATGGTGGATGACGCTCAAGCCGGGACGCTGACCTCGTCGAGGGTCAGCACTTCGGCGCGCAGCGAATGGGCCAAAGCCTGGGTGATGGTGACGTCGACCAGCTGATTCATCAAGCGCGATTGGCCCTTGAAATTGACGATTCGGTTGCATTCGGTGCGACCCATCAATTCGCTCGCGTCCTTGCGTGCATTGCCCGTCACCAGGATTTTCTGGGTCGATCCGACCATGGTCTGGCTGATCGCCAGGCTGTTGGCTTCGATCGCGGCCTGCAATTCCTGCAGGCGCGCGACCTTGGTCTCGTAAGCGGTCAGGTCTTCCAGCGCCGCTGCAGGCGTTCCCGGACGCGGGCTGAAGATGAAGCTGTAGGACGCATCGAAGCCGACATCGTCGACCAGCTTCATCAGCTTGCCATGGTCCTCGGCGGTCTCGCCGGGGAAGCCGACGATGAAGTCGCTGGCGATGCGGATGTCGGGCCGGATCAGGCGCAGCTTGCGAATCGTGCTCTTGAACTCGAGCGCGGTGTAACCGCGCTTCATCGCCATCAGGATGCGGTCGCTGCCATGCTGGACTGGCAGATGCAGATGGTTCACCAATTGCGGGATCTTGCCGTAGGCCTCGATCAGGCGCTGGCTGAACTCGTTCGGGTGGCTGGTGGTGAAACGCAGGCGCTGGATGCCGGGGATTTCCGCCGCATATTCGAGCAGCAAAGCCAAGTCGGCATATTCGCCGCTGTCACCCATCTTGCCGCGGTAGGCATTGACGTTCTGGCCGAGCAGGTTGATTTCCAGCACGCCCTGGTCGGCCAGCCCAGCGATCTCGGTCAGCACATCGTCGAACGGACGCGAAACTTCTTCACCACGCGTATAGGGCACGACGCAGTAGGAGCAATATTTTGAACAGCCCTCCATGACCGAGACGAAGGCCGATGCGCCTTCAACCTTGGCTGGCGGCAGATTGTCGAATTTCTCGATCTCGGGGAAGCTGATGTCGACCTGCGGACGACGTTCGGCCAGGCGCGCTTTGAGCATCTGCGGCAACCGGTGCAAGGTCTGCGGGCCGAACACCAGATCGACATAAGGCGCGCGGTCGATGATCGCTGCACCCTCCTGGCTGGCGACACAGCCGCCGACACCGATCAGCACGCCCTTGGCTTTCAGGTGCTTGACCCGGCCCAGGTCCGAGAAGACCTTTTCCTGCGCTTTTTCGCGCACTGAACAGGTGTTGAACAGAATCAGGTCGGCTTGTTCGACATCGTCGGTCTTCTCATAGCCCTGCGCTGCGCCGAGGACATCGGCCATCTTGCCCGAGTCGTACTCGTTCATCTGGCAGCCGAAGGTCTTGATGAATACTTTTTTGCTCATATTGGGTTCCTGCGTGTTTTCAGCGCCTGGTCCAGGTCTGGGTGGCTGGGTCAAAAGTCCAGGCGGCGGCTTCTTGGGGGTTGCCCGGCCAAGGCCTTTTGGCCCTCTCCGTCGGGGTGAGCAGCCAGACTTCCTGGATCAAACCTTCGCGGTCGACGGTGTAATTGACGCTCAGTTGCTGGCCGGTCAGGCTGGCTGACAACTGCAGCAAGTTGCTCTGGCCATGGATGCGGCTGCCAGGTGAGAGTCGAGCGGGCAGGCCGTTCAGGCTTACCTCGGGCGCCTGCACGACGACCATCTCGCCACGCAAGGCCTGGGCCGGAAACAGGCGCTGGGCCTGCGCGGCCAAGCTCAACGCGAGGGCCGCAATAAAAAATGCACAGCGGTTCATGGTGTTTTCCAGGGGCTGCGTTGATCGAACCAAAGTGGCTGAAATGAAAACGGCCTGAGTTGCCTCGGGCCGCGCCAGCGCTTTGATTCTGTAAAGCGTCGATTGTAAGTCACTGCCAGCCGAAACGCCTGATGTAGCTGCGCTTCATCAGGGTGGTGAGCAGGCTGTAACCCGCCAGCAAAATCAGCAGCCAGGGGAAAAATGCCAGCGGCAGCGCTTGCAGTTTGAAATAGCCGGCCAGCGGCCCCATCGGCAGCCAAATTCCAAAGGCCATGATGGCCAGACTCATCAACAGCAGCTGCGGCGCCGCCCGGCTTTCAATCAAGGGCAGCTTTGGTGTGCGCAACATCTGCACGACCAGCGTCTGCGTCAGCAGGCCGACGACGAACCAGCCGCTCTGGAACAGCGCTTGGTTGGTCAGATTGTTGGCGCCAAAGACCGACCACATCAGGGCAAAAGTCGCGAGGTCAAAGAGCGAGCTGATCGGGCCGAAAAACATCATGAAACGGCCGATGTCAGCGGGGTTCCATTGGAGCGGCTTGCTGACCAGTTCGGTGTCAACATGGTCGAAAGGGATGCCGGTCTGGGAGATGTCATAAAGCAGGTTTTGCAGCAACAACTGCAGCGGCAGCATCGGTAAAAAGGGCAAAAATGC
>CANFIC010000121.1 GCA_947446685.1 Burkholderiales bacterium | reverse complement strand
ATTCGCCGAGCATCCGCCATTACTACACCAGCGGCACCGTCAGCGGCGACTCGGGCTGGAACAACTCGGTCCTCTACACGACCCCGAACATGGGCGGCGCTTCGGTCAGCCTGTTCACGGCAGCTGCTGAAGGCACCGGCGACAACAGCACCGGCATCAGCGCGCTGTACTTCGGCGGCCCCCTGGCTGCGACTGCGGTCTACCAGAAGGTCGGCAAGAACACCGTCGGTGCAGTCCAGGCGACCACCACCACGCAGTTCGGTGCTTCCTATGACCTGGGTGCTGCCAAGCTGTTCGGCCAATACGGCAAGGTCGACAACCTGACTGTCATCAACACCTACAAGATCACCTCCTTCGGTATCGCGGTGCCGGTCGGTGCGGGCAAGGTCATTGCTGAGTACAGCGACATGAAGCCCAACACCGGCGCCGAGCTGAAGACTTTCAGCTTTGGTTATGACTACACCCTGTCCAAGCGCAGCGATCTGTATGCGGTCTATATGAACGATGCCAAGACCGGTGTTTCCACCGGCACCAGCTACTCGGTCGGCCTGCGCCACCGCTTCTAAGCTGAAACGCCGGCAAGCCGGATAGCTTGCTGCATCGGAGGGTCTGGACTTGGGCAAGTTCAGACCCTCTGTCTTTTGGAATTCCCGGTACTGAGAAAAATACCTCGAACGGACCAGGCCGCAGCTTGCTTGTCATACATCAAGACCAGCAATTGACCCCGCGCAGAAAATCCGCGTCTTCATGAAGCTCTGCGCAAGGTCATCCATGTATCAGCATCTGCTCGTTCCGATCGACGGCTCGGCCTTGTCGGCGGCCAATGTCCTGTCTGCGGTGGACTTGGCGCAAGGCCTGAACGCACGCATCACTTTTTTCTATGCCGCGCCGGACTGGAACTTGACCGATGGCAACGCCCTTTTCAGGATGCTGGAGCCAGACCTGTTTGCCGAACCCGCTGTCGGTCAGACAAATGCCTTGTTGACCAAGGCAATGGCGAGCGCCAAAGCTGCCAATGTGATCAGCCAAGCCGCAGCGCAAAGCAGCGACAAGCCGGCCGAAGCGATCGTCGAGGCGGCGCAGACCCATGGCTGCGATCTGATCGTGATGGCGTCGCGCGGCAAAGGTTTTACCGGTGGTTGGCTGCACAGTTCGCAAACCGAAATGGTGCTTCGCAATGCGCCGGTGGCGCTGCTCGTGACGAGGGTGGCGGCAGGCCGCCCGATGACCGATGAGGAAAGCGCGCTGGGCATCATCCAGGACGAACATCGCTCGATTGCGGTGGTGGTGCAAGCGATGCGTGATCTGGCGCAGCAGGCCTTGACCAAAGCCCATGCGCCGGATCGAGTCAATCTGGCTCGCTTGCTGACCTATTTGCGCGAGTTTCCCGGCCAGGTCCATCATCCGAAGGAGGAGATGCATCTGCACCGTCTGTTGCGCCTGCGGGTGCCGGACTGCGAGCCGATGCTGACCGATGTCGAAGCTCAACATCAGACCGAGAAAGGTCTGATCGAGCAGGTGTCAGCCTGCGTGGTGTTGCGTGGCCGGACCTCACCAGCCCAGGCGCGGGCACTGTGCGATGCGGTCAATGCCTTGGCCACCCATGTTTTTCATCACATCGGCTTTGAAGAGCGCAATATCCTGCCGCTGGCCCGCAGTCGTTTGACCGCCGAAGATTGGGCTGAAGTCGCTACCGGCTTTGCCAGCAACGATGACCCGAGGTTCGGCGACCTGCAGGTGGATGATTTCCGCCGCATGTTCACCCTGATTGCTGACGACTTTGCCGAAGGTCGCGCCCTCGCCAGGCCATGAAGTCCGCAAGCCTTGTGCGCTGATGGTTCAGGTCGCGAAGCGCGCCTCCAGTTCGTCCAGCACGTCCATGCCCATCAGGTCGTTGATTTCGTCGAATGACGCGGCCAGGTCAGGGCGGTCGACATTGCTGTTCTTGCCGATCACTTCACTGATGAAGACTTCGAGTGCGTTGGTCATGCCCTTCATGGCGGCAGCTGACAGCAGCCTCGGGTAGGAGACCTGCGCGACACCGAAGCCCTGCAACTCGAGCGGGCTGATCAAGGGCGTGGTCTTGCGCGACCTGATGCCCAAACCCATATTGACCGACAGCGGTTTGGGCACGCTGGCTGCAACGCGCTGGATGTCTTCTTTTGAAGTCAAGGCATCGGCGAACAGGCAGTCGGCGCCGGCTTCGGCGTAGAGATTCAAGCGCCTGATGGCCTCTTCCAGGCCGAGTGGACCAGCAGCATCGGTGCGCGCCTTGATGACAAAACTCTGGTTATGCCGGGCATCGACCGCGGCCTTGATTTTGGCCACCATTTCTTCGGCCGGCACGACGCTCTTGCCGGCCATATGGCCGCAACGTTTCGGCCAGACCTGGTCTTCGATCATCACCGCGGCCATGCCGGCTTTCTCGAAGGCACGGACGACAAAATAGACATTCATCGCATTGCCATAGCCGGTGTCGGCATCCGCCTGCAGCAGCAGGCCGCTGAAGTCGGCGATGCGGCGCGCATTGGAGAGATTTTCTTCCAGCCCCATCAGGCCCCGGTCGGCCCAGCCGAGGCGGCTTTCCGAGGTGCCCGCTCCGGAGATCGAGGCGGTCTTGAACCCCATTTTCTCGATCAGCCTGGCGGTGAAGCCGTCATAGACGCCAGGGGCTATGGTGATTTCGGGCGCGTTGATCAAGGTTTTCAACTGTGCGCCGGGGGAATTGTCGGTTTTAGTCATAGTGGCTTTCTGTGGGCCGGACTCAATCCGGTTTGGGTGAATTCGCGCAAGACGCTTTGAGGAATACCGCCTTCGGCCATCAAGGCCCGCTCCGATGCGGTCAGGACGGCGGGGGCGACATCAAACCTGATCACAATACCGTCGGCCTTGCTGGCCGTTACGCGGACCAGGCTGCCGCTGATCATCGCTTCGGCAATGCCTGTGAAACTGAAACTTTCTTCGCCGCTCAGGCCCAGTTGGCGCCAGCCCTGACCGGTAGAAAAGAGCAGGGGCAGCACGCCCATGCCGACCAGGTTGGCGCGGTGGATGCGCTCGTACGATTCGGCGATGACCGCTGTGATGCCCAGCAGCGCTGTGCCCTTGGCGGCCCAGTCACGGCTGCTGCCGGTGCCGTAATCCCGGCCTGCCAGCACGATGGTCGAGACCCCCTCGGCCTGGTATCGCTGCGCGGCTTCAAAGATCGTCATCCGGCAATCGTCCGGGAAATACCGGGTGAAACCGCCTTCGACATCGCTCAGCAAGGCGTTGCGCAGCCTGATGTTGGCGAAGGTCGCGCGGGCCATCACATGATGATTGCCGCGCCTGGCGACATAGCTGTTGAAATCCTTCTGTGCTATGCCTTGTTGTTGCAGATAACGGCCTGCCGGCGTGTCGATCGGGATCTCGCCGCCGGGCGAGATATGGTCGGTCGTCAGCGAGTCGCCGAAGGCTGCCAGCACGCGGGTATTGCTGAAGCGGCCGGCCTCGCTGGCTGCGCTGTGCTGTGCGGCGGCAAAGAAGGGCGGCTCGACCAGATAGCCCGACTGCGGATTCCAGGCGAAGCGTGGGCCGCCAGCGGCAGCGATAGCAGCCCAGGCTTCTTGGGCCGGATCGAATTCCTGATCCTGCCGAGCGAAGCGGGCGGGGTTGTTCGCATGAATCATGGCGGCCTGCAACTCCTGCGCATCGGGCATCAGCTCTTGCATATAGACCGGGACGCCATCCTGGTCGAGGCCTAAGGGTTCGCGCTCAAGGTTGATGTCGATGCGCCCGGCCAGTGCATAGATCACCACCAGCGGCGGCGCACCGATGTAGTTGGCGCGAATCAGTTTGTGGATACGGCCTTCAAAATTTCGGTTGCCCGACAGCACTGCGACGGCGACCGAGTTGCGGCGCTCGATGCTGGCCGCGACGTCACTGTCCAGCGGGCCTGACTTGCCGCCGCAGGTGGTACAGCCATAGCCGATCAGGTGGAAACCGATGTCTGCCAGCGGCGCCAGCAGGCCCGCCGCTTCGAGATAGCTTGTGACGGCGCGTGAACCGGGCGCCAGCGAGGTCTTGACCCATGGCGGCGGCTTCAGCCCGCGCTGCGCGGCCTTCTTCGCGACGATGCCTGCGGCCAGCATCACTTGGGGATTCGAGGTGTTGGTGCAGGAGGTGATCGCCGCGATCACGACCGCGCCATGCCTGGGCATCGCCTGTGCGTTACTGGCCTCGGTTTCACTTGAAATTTCGGCGTTGAATCCGCCTTGCTGCGTCGGCTGAGTCAGACGCTGACTGAAATCGGCGGCGATGGCTGCCAGATCCTGGCGCTCCTGCGGCCGCCGCGGGCCAGCCATGCAAGGCCTTGCCTGGGCCAGGTCGATGTCGATGATGCGGCCATAGGCCGGCGTCATGCTGGCTGAATCCCTGAACAACTGGTTGCGCCGGCAATAGGCTTCGACCAATGTGACCTGAGCTTGCGTGCGGCCGGTCATGCGCAGGTAGTCGATGGTCCGCTGGTCGACCGGAAAGAAAGCGCAGGTCGCGCCATATTCGGGTGCCATATTCGACAAGGTCGCCCGCTCCGGCACAGACAGCGAGTCGACTGCCGGGCCGAAGAATTCGACCCCGAGGTTGACCACGCCCTCGCGCCTGAGGACTTCGGTCACCCGCAAGGCGAGGTCGGTGGTGAAGGCTCCTGCTGGCATCGAACCGTGCAAGCGCACGCCGACGACCTCGGGTACCGGGAAGGTGTAAGCCCGGCCCAGCAGCGCCGCTTCGGCGTCGATGCCCCCGACCCCCCAGCCGAGCACGCCGAGCGCATTGACCATCGGCGTGTGCGAGTCGCCGCCGATGACGAAGTCCGGGAAAGCCCAGTTGACACCGGCCTGCTTGGTTTGCATCACGACCTCGGCGATTTGCTCCAGGTTGACCTGATGGATGATGCCGGTCCCCGGGGGCGAGACGCGCAGGCTGGGGAAGGCCTGTGCGGCCCATTTGATGAAGGCATAGCGCTCTTCGTTGCGGGCAAATTCATGCTGCAAATTGCGCCGCATCGAAGCCGGCGAACCCCAGTCGTCGACCTGCAGCGAATGGTCGACGATCAGGTGCAGCGGCAGCTTCAGGTCGATTTTTTGTGCGTCTGCGCCTGCCTTGGCCACCGCATCGCGCAGCGCCGCCAGATCCTGCAGCACCGGAATGCCGCTTGAATCGGGCAGGATCACCCGTGACAGGTGCAGCGGCAACTCGCTGCCGACCTGCTGCTGCCAATGCAGGATCGCGTCGAGCTCAGCGGCGCTGACCGCCTTTCCTTCGCTCCATAGTTGGTGTCTGCAAAGGTTCTCCAGCAGCACGCGGATCAGATAGGGCATGGCCTGCAGGTCGACACAAGCTGCGGCTGCCGTGGCTTCGAGATCAATGCAGCGAAGCTGGCCTTCAGGCCTTGCCAGCTCGAAGGTTCGAATGATGTGCTTGGCCCTGTTCATCGCTGGAGTGTCGACAGTTGTCGGGAAATCGTCAAGAATAAACCGGAATTTTGTGAGAACGGTTTGAAATTAGCGTCGAATGATTTGTAACTGTTGACAGTTTGCTTGGTGCTGATTACTCTGCAACATGCTTGGAGCTCTTGATGACAAGGCCGTGCCGCTGGCGGACCGGGTGTTCGACACCCTGCTCTTGCGGATTTACGCTGGCGAACTCGCACCGGGTGCGGTGGTCAACGAGGCGGCATTGGCCGAGGAGTTGCAGACCAGTCGTGGTCCCGTGCGTGAGGCGATCCGGCGCTTGCAAGGCATTCGCCTGGTGACCCGCGAGCCTTATATGCGCAGTCGGGTGCTCAGCTTGAGTGCCGAGGCTGCCCGCGAGTTGTTCGAAATGAGGGCGGCACTCGAGGGCATGGCCTGCCGCCTGGCCGCCTTGCGCATGACCGATGCCGACATCGATGCCTTGCTGGTCGCGCTTGAAGGCGAGCGGCAAAGGGCTTCGTCTGGTGAGCAAGCAGTCGATGCCTTCGATTTCCATGCGCGACTGGTTGAAGGTTGCCAGAACACGATGATCCACGCTGCTCTGTGCGGCGACCTTTACCATTTGCTGCGCATGTACCGGCGCAAATCGGGCGCAGTGCCCGAGCGCAAGGAGGTGGCGTTCGACGAGCATTGGCAAATCGCCCGGGCTTTGCGCGCCAGAGACGGTGAACTCGCCGAGTCGCTGATGCGTGCCCATATCAACCGAGCTTGCGAACATCTGTTCAGCCAACTCCTGCAAGACTAATTGAAAGCGAACCCAACCATGTTCCGTTTTATCGCAATGACGCTGCTGCTGGCTGGGGCAATGACGCCAGTTCATGCAGAAACCTACCCGGACCGGGCGATCCGCTTGATCGTGCCCTCGGCGCCTGGCGGCAGTGTCGACAAGCTCGCGCGTGCGATCGGGCGGCGGCTGTCGGAGCGGCTCGGCCAACCGGTCGTGGTCGACAACCGCGGCGGCGCCGGTGGCATCATCGCGACCGAGGCGGCAGCCAATGCGAAACCCGATGGCTATACGCTGCTGATCGGCACGATTGCCGGTCTGGCGACCAATGTCAGCCTGGAAAAACTCCGCTATGACCCGCTGCGCGACTTCGCGCCGATCACCCTGGTCGGCACCCAGGACTTCGTCCTTTGCCTGAATCCCGGCCTGGCCATTCGATCGGTCAAGGAGTTGGTCGAGCTGGCCAAGGCCAAGCCGGCCAGCATGGCCTATGCGTCAGCTGGCATGGGCACCGGCAGCCACCTTTCCGGCGAGTTGCTGAGCCAAATCAGTGGAATCGAGCTGATCCATGTGGCCTACAAGGGCATGTCGCCGGCGGCGATGGACGTCATCAGCGGGCAGGTGCCGATGGCCTTTGCCAGCATCGCCACCGCCTTGCCCTTGGTCAAGTCCAAAAAGCTCAAGGCGATCGCAGTGACTGGCGACAGGCGCTCTGCGATGTTGCCCGAAGTGCCGACGATGGTCGAAGCGGGCATCAAGGGTTATGCCTCCTCGACCTGGTATGGCATCGTCGCGCCAGCAGCCACGCCACCCGCAGTGCTGCGCCGACTGCACAGCGAGATCGTCGCCATTCTGCGCGAGAGCGAACTGCAGCAGATATTTTCCGATGAAGGGATCGATCTGGTCGGCGGCAAGCCCGAGGAATTCAAGGCTTTTCTGCAAAGCGAGATCGAGAAATGGCGGTTGGTCGTGAAGTCCGCGGGCTTGCACAAGGCCCAATGAGATCGATGGATTTATCGGTGCTATACTGATCGGCTTGATGCGGCTGTAGCTCAGCTGGATAGAGTACTTGGCTACGAACCAAGGGGTCGTGGGTTCGATTCCTGCCAGCCGCACCAAGACCAACAAGAAACGTGAAGGGCCGATGCGCGAGCAGCGGCCCTTTTCCATTTCCGTTTCCTTTATCTGGCCTGATCCGGCGGGGTCAGCAAACCGATCTGCTGTGCGCTCATGCCCAGCGACTCGAGCAAAGCCTGCGTATCTGCGCCAGGTACCGGGCCGGCTTGGGGATTGCGCAGTTGGCTGCGTGAAAAGCGCGGCGCCGGGCTGGGTTGCAAATGGCCGTCGACGCTGACGAAATTGCCTCTTGCCTGTTGGTGCGGATGCTGAGCGGCTTCCGCCAGGTTCAGCACGGGGGCGAAGCAGACATCGCTGCCTTCGAGCAGCAAGCGCCATTCCTCACGGCTGCGACTCTTGATGCGCTCGGCCACGCGCAAGCGCAATGCCGGCCATTGTTCGCTGTCGTATTGCTGCGCCGGGTCGACGTCGCTCAGGTCGAGTCGCAGCAGCAACTCTCGGTAGAACTGCGGTTCGATCGCGCCCAGCGTCACATGGCGGCCGTCAGCGCATTCAAAGCTGTCGTAGAAGGGCGAGCTGTGCAGAAAAAAGTTCTGTGCCGGCTGCTCGCGCCACTGTTGGGTGGCGCGCATCGAATGGATCAATGCTGTCAACATGCCGACGCCGTCGATCATGGCGGCGTCGATGACCTGGCCGCGGCCTGATTGCCTTGTCTCCAGCATGGCGCAGACCAGGCCGAAGGCCAAAAACATCGCGCCACCCGCCATGTCGCCGAGCAATGTTGCTGGCAGGCTGGGCGCCTTGCCTGCGCGGCCGGCGATCGACAGCGCGCCGGTCAGCGCCACATAGTTGATGTCGTGGCCGGCGGCCTTGGCCAGCGGGCCGGTCTGGCCCCAGCCGGTGACGCGGCCGTAGACCAGCTTGGGGTTGCTGTCGGCGAAAACAGCCGGGCCCAGGCCCAGACGTTCCATCACGCCGGGCCGATAGCCTTCGATCAAGGCGTCGGCGCTGTTGATCAGACCTTGCGCTGCGTTCAGGGCCAGCGGGTCTTTGAGGTCCAGGCAGATCGAACGCTTGCCGCGGTTCATCGCCTCGCCCGCGCCCAGGCTGCGCAATGCCGCCGGACGTTCGATGACGATCACTTCGGCCCCCATGTCGGCCAGCAGCATGCCGCAAAAGGGCCCGGGCCCGATGCCGGCCATCTCGATCACACGCAAACCCTGCAAGGGCCCGCTTGAATTGCTTTTGTTCATATCCTGACGAGCTGAATTCGTTGGCGAGACAATACCGGCATGAGCAAAGCATTCACCAAGGAAAGCGACGCCGACGACGACGAGGAACTGGCGGTTCCCGCCATACCTGCTGGCACGCGCAACTATATGACGCCCGAAGGCTATGCCTGCCTGCGTGCGGAATTCATGAGCTTGCTCGACGAGGAGCGGCCGAAGATCGTCGAGATCGTTTCCTGGGCCGCCAAGAATGGCGATCGATCCGAGAACGGCGACTACCTGTACGGCAAGAAAAGGCTGCGCGAAATCGACCGGCGGCTGCGTTTTCTGACCAAGCGGCTGGACATCGCCGAGGTCGTCGACCCGAGCATCCACCATGGCAGTGAGCAAATTTTCTTCGGTGCGACCGTCACCTATGTCAATTCACGCGATGAGCAGCGAACCATCACGATCAAGGGCATCGACGAGTCGGACAGTCTGGCTGGCGAGGTCAGTTGGATCGCGCCGATGGCGCGTGCGCTGCTGAAAGCCCGTGTCGGCGATGAGTTGCAGTTACTGACGCCGGGCGGCGTCGAGCATATCGACGTGCTGGCGGTGACTTACCCTGCGCCCAGCATCAAGCCTTGACGCGGCCGACCCGCAGCACGCAGGGTGCGCGCTTCAAGGTACGCAGCACATCGGCCAGATGCAGGCGATCGCGCACCGACAGCAGCAAGTCAATTTCGACCGTTTCACGCAATTGCGACTCATCGCTCATCGAGATATGGGTGATGTCGGCTTCGGCTGAGCTGACGGCTGAGGCCACTTGGCTGAGCACGCCTTTGCCGTTGGTCAGCAGCAGCGAGACGGCGGCTTCGAAGCTGCGGATCGGCTCCTCAGCCCAGTTGACGGCAATCCAATGTTCGCTGTCGCGCTGGAATAATTTACGCCCGACTTGGCATTCGGCGGTATGCACCAAGAGGCCTTCGCCGCGCCCGAGATAGGCCTTGATGTCGTCGCCTGGAATCGGCCTGCAGCAGGTCGCCAGCCGCACCGAAGCGCCTTCGCTGCCGTCGAGCGTGACCTGGCCTTGCGCCATCGGGTTGTCGACGGCGAAGCGTCCCATGCTCAGCAGCACCGCATCGGGTCGCTGGCCTTGTTCGGTCAGCAAGCGAGACAATTTTTTCGCCACGATGGTGGCGATCTTGCGACCCAGTCCGACTTCAACCAGCAATTCATCGACATGATCACAGCCGGCCCACAGTGAGAGCCGCTGCCAGACTCTGGCGGCCTCGTCGTCTTCGTCGTCGAGGCTTGGCAGCATCATGCCTTCGGCGCGCAAGGCCTGTGACAACATCTTCTCGCCCAGATCGCGTGATTCGCCTTGCTCGAGGTTTTTCAGGAAATGGCGGATCTTTGAGCGCGCTCTTCCCGTGCTGACGAAGCTCAACCAGGCCGGGTTGGGTCT
>CANFIC010000120.1 GCA_947446685.1 Burkholderiales bacterium | reverse complement strand
TCTCGCCATCGGCCACCGCTTGCAGCCCGGTGATCGCCTTCAGCGTGGTCGTCTTGCCCGCACCGTTGGCGCCGATCAAGCTGACCAACTCGCCCTGCCTGACCTCCAGGCTGACCGCTTTGACCGCCTGAATGCCGCCATAAGCAACTTTCAAGTCGGTGATTTTCAACAAAATATCGTCTGTCATGCTCAGCTTCCGTTCTGCGCCGCGACATGAGCCGCGCCCAGATAAGCCTCAATCACCTTGGCATCGCGCTGCACCTCATAAGGCGTGCCTTCAGCGATCTGCTTGCCGTAGTCGAGCACCGTAACCCGGTCGCAAAGCCCCATCACCAGCTTGACATCATGTTCGATCAGCAAGATCGTGCGGCCGTCCTTGCGGATCCGGTCGATCAACTCGCGCAGCACGATTTTCTCGGTCGCGTTCATGCCGGCGGCCGGCTCATCGAGCGCAATCAGCTTCGGGTCGGTGGCCAAAGCGCGGGCGATCTCGAGCCGGCGCTGATCGCCATAGCTGAGCGTGCGTGCCTTGTACTGGGCAAATTTGCCGATGCCGACATAGTCGAGCAACTCCTGCGAACGCTGGGCAATCGCCAACTCTTCGGCCTTGAAGCTAGGCGTGCGAAAGACCGCGCCGAGCAGGCCTGAATGGCTGCGCACATGGCGCCCGACCATGACGTTCTCTAGCGCAGTCATCTCGGCGAACAGGCGGATGTTCTGAAAGGTACGCGCGATGCCGGCCTTGGCCACCTGGTGCACCGCCTGCGGTCGGTAGCTGATGCCGTCGAGGGCGAAGCTGCCGCCATCGGGTAGGTATTGGCCGGTGATGACATTGAAAAACGTCGTCTTGCCGGCGCCGTTCGGGCCAATCAGGCCGTAGACCTGGCCTTGCTTGATCTCAATGCCAACATCCGAGAGCGCTTGCAAGCCGCCAAAGCGCTTTGAAACGCCTTCGACTTTCAACACGGTCTGCGCTGCGGCAGTCATTGCAGGCTCCCCTTGCCCAAGGATTTGGGCGCCGCCTTGCGATGTTCAGGCGAAGGCCACAAGCCCCGGGGCCGTACCAGCATGATGCCGATCATCGCCAGCGCCACCAGCAACTGGCGCAGGATCGAGGCGTCGAGCCGGCCGCCGGTCATTTCCTGCAAGGGGCCGGCGACATAGCGCAGCGCCTCAGGCAGCATGGCCAGCAACAATGCGCCGAGAATCACGCCAGGAATATGGCCGATGCCGCCGAGCACAACCATCGCCACAATCATCACCGACTCCTGCAAACTGAACGATTCGGGCGAGACAAAACCCTGGAACGACGCGAACATCGTGCCCGACACCCCGCCGAAAGTAGCACCCATGCCGAAAGCCAGCAGTTTCAGATTGCGCGTGTTGATGCCCATCGCCTTGGCCGCGATCTCGTCCTCGCGGATCGCCATCCAGGCGCGGCCGATGCGCGAGTTCTCCAGCCGGTAGCAGATCAGCACGCTGACCACCACCAGCGCCAAAAACCAGTAGTAATACAGCGTCACCGAAGGCAAGGTAAAGCCGAACAACTCGGTCGACTTGCCAAGATCAAGACCGAAAAAATGGATCGAATCGATCTGGCCAATGCCGCGCGGCCCGTTGGTGATATTGGCAGGCTGCTCGAGGTTGTTGAGGAAGACGCGGATGATTTCGCCAAATCCCAGCGTCACGATCGCCAGGTAATCGCCGCGCAGCTTCAAGGTCGGCGCGCCCAGGATCACACCGAAGAATCCGGCCACACCGGCGCCCAGCGGTATCACCAGCCACAGCGGCGAATGCATGCCTTGCGGGAATTGCGCGGTGATCGATGCAAAATGTTCGATCAAATGCGGGCTGTTCAGCAGCGCGAACATATAAGCGCCGACTGCATAGAAAGCGACATAGCCGAGGTCAAGCAGACCGGCATAACCGACAACGATGTTCAGCCCCAAGGCCAGCAGCACATAGAGCAGCGCCAGATCGATGATGCGCACCGGCCCGTTGCCGAACTGCTGCGCCAGCAAGGGCAACAGCAACAGGCCAAGGGCAGACAGCAGGAAAACCGACAACTTGTTCATGCTTGTTCTCCGTCCGTCTGACTCAGGCGCGATCTGCAACGCGTTCTCCCAGCAAGCCCGAAGGCCGCAGCGTCAGCACCAGGATCAAGGCCAGAAAGGCGAAGATGTCGGCATATTGGCTGCCCAGCACGCCGCCGGTCAACGGCCCCAGATAGCCCGCACCGATCGCTTCGATCAAGCCGAGCAGGACGCCGCCGACCATCGCACCCGCCAGATTGCCGATACCGCCCAGCACCGCCGCGGTAAAGGCCTTCAGCCCCGGCATGAAGCCCATCGTGTGCTGCACCGTGCCGTAGTTGGCTGCCCACATCAGCCCGGCAACAGCAGCCAACGCTGCGCCGATGACGAAGGTGGTCGAAATGATGAAATCGGGTTTGACGCCCATCAGGCTGGCCACCTGCGGATTCTCGGCCGTCGCTCGCATCGCGCGACCCAGCCTGGTGTGATTGACCAACCACATCAAAGTGGCCAGGATCACCACGGTGCTGCCGAGAATCAGGCATTGCGTCACCGTGATCACCGGCCCGCCCAAGTCGATCGGCAGGGTCGGCAGCAGCAGCGGAAAGGGCTTGGGATTGGGTTTCCAGATGATCATCGCCAGCGTCTGCAGCAGCAGCGACATGCCCATCGCGGTGATCAGCGGCGCCAGCCGGGGGGCATTGCGCAAGGGCCGGTAAGCGATCTTCTCGACCAGGAAATTCAGCAAGGTGCAGACCACGACCGAGCCAGCCAGCGCGATCAGCATCAGCAGCCAGCCAGGCAGACCTGCATCGGCCAGGACGCTGACCAGGGTCCAGCTGACCATCGCCCCGACCATCAGCACCTCACCATGGGCGAAATTGATCAGGTTGATGATGCCGTAGACCATCGTGTAGCCCAGCGCCACCAGCGCATACATGCTGCCGAGCACCAGACCGTTGATGACTTGCTGGAAGAAAATATCCATTGATGATGTCTCGCTGGCCACGCGGGTGGCGAAGGCTGGTTCAATTCAAAAATCTGATTCCGGCGCTGGCGACTTTACAAGCTCCGCGGCTTCCTCGTTCAATCGGCGCAATTCGGCCAGACGCTCGCCGATGCGCAGCTCAAGGCCGCGCGCCACGGGCATGTAAAAACGCTGCTGTTCCAGCCCTTCGGGCAGGTAGGTCACCCCGGCCGCGAAACCGCCGGCTTCGTCATGGGCATAGCGATATTCGCGCCCGTAACCGAGCTCGGTCATCAGCTTGGTCGGCGCATTGCGCAAGTGCAGGGGCACTGGCCGGCTGCTGTCCTGCTTGATCAGCGCGCGCACGGCCTTGTAGGCGCTGTAGACCGCATTCGACTTCGGCGCCACCGCCAGAAACACCACCGCCTGAGCCAAGGTCAGCTCGCCCTCGGGTGAACCGAGCCGTTCATAGGTTTCAGCCGCGTCGAGGCAGATGCGCAGCGCGCGCGGGTCGGCCAGGCCGATGTCCTCGCTGGCCATGCGGATCAAGCGCCGCGCGATATAGCGAGCATCGACGCCGCCATCGAGCATGCGCGCAAACCAGTACAAGGCGGCATCCGGGTCGGAGCCCCGCACCGATTTGTGCAAGGCCGAGATCACGTCATAGAACTGCTCGCCGCCCTTGTCATAGCGGCGCAACTGTTCGCCCAGAGCGCGTTCCAGCGCCGGCTCATCGATCTCGGTGGCGGCTGCTGGAGCCATTGCCGCAGCCGCTTCAACTGCGTTGAGCAAACGCCTCGCATCGCCATCGGCATAAGCAGCCAGTCGCTGCGCCGCAGCGGCGCTGAACGGCGGGCAAGCCAGCGTCTGCACCGCACGTGCCAACAACAACTCAAGCTCGAGCAGGTCAAGCGACTTCAGCACATGGACCGTGGCGCGCGACAGCAAGGCCGAGTTGACTTCAAACGAAGGGTTCTCGGTGGTCGCGCCGATGAAAGTGAACAGACCCGATTCGACATGAGGCAAAAAGGCATCCTGCTGGGCCTTGTTGAAGCGATGCACCTCGTCAACGAAGACCACGGTGCGCCGTCCCTGGGCTGCGACGCTGCCAGCACGTTCAACCGCCTCGCGGATCTCCTTGATGCCGCCGAGCACCGCCGAGATGGCAATGAACTGGGCATCGAAGGAATGCGCCATCAGCCGCGCCAGCGTGGTCTTGCCAACCCCCGGCGGCCCCCAGAGGATCATCGAATGCAGGCGTCCGGCGTCGAAGGCCGCACGCAAAGGCATGCCAGGCCCGAGCAGATGGCGCTGGCCGATGACTTCATCGAGATGAGCCGGTCGCAAGCGCTCGGCCAAGGGCTGCTGCAAGCCGGCCCTGGGTGGCGCATCAGTTTCCGGGAACAGCGAGTCGGTCATGCCGGCTATTGTTCGATCAGATCCGCGCCGGCCGGCAGCACGAAGCGAAAGCGTCCCGCTGGCAACTGCGGGTTGGCGTTGACAGCGCTGAAGTCGAGGCGTGAACGCTGGCCGAAGCCGTCGACGATCTCGAGCGCTGCCAACTCGCTGCCCTTGAAGCCGATCTTCAGCGATTGGAAACTGCTGTCGGCCTGCCGCGGCAGCGCCTGCACCCAGTCGATACGGCCTTCCGCAGCCAGGCTTTTCAGCGTGAAATCACGCTCCAGCTTGTTGCCCGCCAGCAAGGCCGCCGGCGTGGCGCCGAGGGCCTGGTTCATGCGGCGCGAGCTGGCCTGTTGCAGATCGGGGTCGTAGATCCAGACCTTCTGCCCATCGCCGACGATCAACTGTTCGAACGGCTTGCTGTACTCGAAGCGGAAGCGGTCGGGCCGCTGGAATTCGAAGCTGCCTGAGCTGCTTTTCTTTTTCGCGCCGTCAGGCGAAGACACGGTCTGGGTGAACTGCGCGCTGCCGCTCTTGACGTCGCGAACGAAATTCTGCAGCGCCTCGACCGCGTCGGCCCTGGCCAGGCTGACGCCACAGCAGATGGCCAGCAGGCAAAGAATCCTGGCCCGCATCACTCTTCGCGCTTGGGCAGCAGCAGATCGCGATTGCCATTGGTGCCCATGCTCGACACCAGACCCGATTTTTCCATCTGTTCGAGCAGCCTTGCAGCCCGGTTGTAGCCGATGCGCAGATGCCGCTGTACCAGCGAGATCGAAGCGCGGCGGTGCTGCAGCACGATGCCGACCGCCTGGTCATACATCGGATCGGCCTCGCCATCGGCTTCGCCCGGGGCCATCGCCTCACCGCCCTCACCTTCGAGCACACCGCCTTCGAGCATGCCCTCGATATAGTTCGGCTCGCCCTTGGATTTGAGATATTGCACCACGCGGTGCACCTCGTCGTCGCTGACGAAAGCGCCATGCACGCGTATCGGCAGCCCGGTACCCGAAGGCATGTAGAGCATGTCGCCCATGCCCAGCAGCGCTTCGGCGCCCATCTGATCGAGGATCGTACGGCTGTCGATCTTGCTGCTGACCTGGAAGCTCAGCCGGGTCGGGATATTCGCCTTGATCAGACCGGTGATCACGTCGACGCTGGGGCGCTGGGTGGCCAGGATCAGGTGGATGCCGGCGGCGCGGGCCTTTTGCGCCAGCCTGGCGATCAGCTCTTCAATCTTCTTGCCGACGACCATCATCAGGTCGGCCAATTCATCGATGACGACGACGATATAGGGCAGACGTTCCAGCGGCTCGGGTTCTTCAGGCGTCAGGCTGAACGGGTTGGGCAATGACTCGCCGCGCTCGGCCGCTTCATCGATCTTCTTGTTGAAGCCTGCCAGATTGCGCACGCCGGCCTTGCTCATCAGCTTGTAACGCCGCTCCATTTCGCCCACGCACCAGTTCAGCGCATTGGCGGCCTGTTTCATGTCGGTCACCACCGGCGCCAGCAAATGCGGGATGCCTTCGTAGACGCTCATCTCGAGCATCTTCGGGTCGATCAGGATCAGCCGCACATCGCGCGCTTCGGCCTTGTAGAGCAAGCTCAGGATCATCGCGTTGATGCCAACCGATTTACCCGATCCGGTCGTTCCCGCCACCAGGCAATGCGGCATCTTGGCCAGATCGGCGACCACCGGCAGGCCGATGATGTCCTTGCCCAAGCCCATCGTCAGTTGCGAAGGCGCATCGGCATAAATCTGCGAGCCGAGGATCTCCGACAAGCGGATCATCTGGCGCCGCGCATTCGGCAATTCCAGCGCCATGTAATTCTTGCCAGGAATGACTTCGACCACACGGATCGACACCAGGCTCAGCGAACGCGCCAGATCCTTGGCCAGGCCGACGATCTGCGATCCCTTCACACCAGTGGCCGGTTCGATCTCGTAGCGGGTGATCACCGGGCCGGGCGAGGCGGCAACGACGCGCACCTCGACGCCGAAATCACGCAGCTTTTTCTCGATCATCCGCGACGTCATTTCGAGCGATTCGGGCGTGACTGACTCGATCCGGCCGGGTGCCGCATCGAGCAGATCGACCTGCGGCAACTTGCTGTCGCTGGCATCGACGAACAAGGTGGTCTGCCTCTCCTTGGCGACCCTGGTCGACTTGGGGACCTCGATCACCGGTGCTTCAATCACGATCGGCTGATGCTCGACCACCCGCTCGACCTCGACGACCAGTTTGCGTTCCTGAGCGGCTTGCTCACCAAAGCGCTGATCCTCGACCATTTCGCGGTCAAGCAGGCGGCGCTCGCGCCATTCATCGATGCGGGTGCCAATCAGCTCCGCCAACTGCAGCCAGGAGAATCTGAAGGCCAGCGACGCAGCGAGCAGCAAGACCGCGATCCACACCACGCCCGAACCGGCAAATCCCAGGAACTTCACGCTCAGCGGGCCCAGCGCAAAGCCCATTGCGCCACCGGCATGTCCGGGCAGATGGGCTTCCCAGGAGTAAAGACGGGTCCATTCCAGCGCGCAAGCGGCGCAGAGTAGCAGCAGGGTGCCCAGCAGGCGCGGAAGCAGCGGCCCGGCTTGGGGCGCAGGACTGTTGATATGCAGGATCCCGGTCAAGCCACTCAACCACCAGCGCAAGGCCAGCAGTGGCAAGCACCAGGCCGAGTAGCCAAAACAGAAAAGCAGCAGATCAGAAACCCAGGCCCCGAGCGCGCCGACCTGATTGGCATATTGCTCACGGTTGCCAGCGATCGAAAAGGCGGTGTCACCCAAGTCGTGCGAGACCAGCGCCAGCACGACCAGGCACCACAGCGGCGCCGCGATCAGCAGCCAGAGCGGCCTGCGCAAGGCAGGATTGAGGATCGGCGGCGGTGGCGCAATCTTCTTGGCCTGACGTCGGTGGACCTTGTCGGGCGCAAGCGCATCATCACCGCGCAGAAGGGAACCTGGAAAACTCATGGCGACATTGTCGCGCAGGAATCATCTCCGTCCGCCGGGTCAGCAGATCAATCTGGCAAGCTCTTCTTGATCAAGACCGAGCCGCTCTCCAGCGTTTCGATCACGCCGCTCAATTCGAGATCCTTCATCACCCGGCTGACCATTTCACGCGAGGCGCCGACCACCTTGGCCATGTCCTGGCGCGACACCTTGCCGCGGATGATTTTCACGCCCTTGTCGTCCTCGGACATGTCAAGCAGCGTGCGCGCCACCCGACCGTAGACGTCAAGCAAGGCCAGCGATTCGATCTGCCGGTCGGCATTGCGCAGTCGCGCGACCAAGCCGCGCAATGTCGCATAAGCCATGCTGTTGGCATCGGGCAGGCAGCGGGAGAACTCTGTGCGCCCCAGCACCAGCATATCGGTCTGGATTTCGGCGCGTACAGTGGCCGAATGCGGTTTATGGTCGATCAAGCTCATCTCGCCGACATAGTCGCCCTGCTTGAGCACAGCCAGGATCACCTCGCGGCCACGCGGATCGGCAGTCAGCACCCGGGCACGGCCGTTCAACAGGATGAACAGCGCATCAGACTTGCAGCCCTGTTCTACGATCAGCTCGCCCCTCTTGAAGCGTCGCTTCATGACATTGTCGGCAACCGACTGCGCCTGATCGGCGGTGAGCAGAGAAAATAGCGGTACCCTGCGGATCAAATCCAGGTTGGACAGCATTGCCATGAGAGCCTTTTTGATTGATGTTTATTGACGGATACCTGTCCAACGGAAACCGCCATCCCTAGAATGCATATTCTGCCAACTCGCTTACGCTTGTGCGCAAGCAGCTGAAAAGATCCGTTCAATATGTCACGTCTTTTTCGAGCGCGACCCAACCCCAGCCAAGTTCAATGACCACAACGATCCAACACCATCCACTGCTGATTCTGGGCTCCGGCCCGGCCGGTTACACCGCAGCCATTTACGCCGCACGCGCCAATTTGAAACCGACCTTGCTGACCGGCATGGCCCAGGGCGGTCAGTTGATGACCACGACCGAGGTCGACAACTGGCCTGCTGACGTGATGGGCGTGCAGGGCCCCGAGCTGATGGAGCGTTTCCTGAAGCATGCCGAGCGTTTCCAGACCCAGATCGTCTATGACCATATCAATTCGGTCGATCTGTCCAAGCGCCCGTTCACCTTGCAGGGCGACAGCCAGGCTTACAGCTGCGATGCGCTGATCATTGCCACCGGCGCCTCGGCCAAATACCTGGGGCTGCCGTCGGAAGAAGCCTTCATGGGCCGCGGCGTCAGCGGCTGCGCCACCTGCGACGGCTTTTTCTACCGTGGCCAGGAAGTCTGCGTCGTCGGCGGCGGCAACACCGCAGTCGAAGAGGCGCTTTATCTGTCGAATATCGCCAGCAAAGTGCATGTCATCCACCGCCGCGACAAATTCCGCGCCGAACCGATCATGATCGACAAGATGATGGCCAAGGCCGCCGCCGGCCAGATCGTCATGCATCTGTGGAGCACTCTCGATGAGGTACTCGGAGACACCAGCGGCGTCACTGGCGTGCGCATCAAGAGCACGCAGGACGGCAGCACGCAGGACCTGACCCTGCAAGGCTGCTTTATCGCGATCGGCCATCAGCCCAATACCGATATTTTCAAGGGCCAGATGGAGATGAAAGACGGCTATATCGTCACCCGCAGCGGCCTGAATGGCTTGGCCACGATGACCAGCGTGCCGGGCGTGTTTGCCGCTGGCGATGTGCAGGACCATATCTACCGGCAAGCCATCACCAGCGCGGGTACCGGCTGCATGGCGGCACTCGACGCACAGCGCTTTTTGGAGCAGGAGCAGTCCTGAACCGCAGCGCCCTGGATGGGCCGAAAGTGACCGGAACAAGGGCTGAAATCTGGCCTTCTCAGGAGTTCCAAGACCGGTCAGCTGGCTTCAGTGCCAAATTCAGGCTATACTCATCCTCTTTGCCGATATAGGCCGCGCCTTTGCTGTGAAGTTGCAGCGAAGTGATTGTCTGGCACGCACTTGGTAAGCGGGGTGGTCAAAAACCCCGTCGCTTTGAGTGCGCAGCGTGGTCATCGAAGAGTGCTTTCCCAAGCCAATGAAACCCAAGGGTTTTTGCAGCTTGTTCTGGGCACCAAGTCAGCAACGACATAAAACCGGAGAAGCGTCATGGCACGCGTCTGTCAAGTTACGGGTAAGCGCCCGATGGTGGGCAACAATGTGTCCCACGCCAACAATAAAACGAAGCGTCGTTTTCTGCCGAATCTGCAGTACCGTCGCTTCTGGCTGGAAACAGAGAACCGCTGGGTGCGTCTGCGCATCAGCAACGCTGCTTTGCGTCTGATCGACAAGGTCGGGATCGAGCAGATCGTTGCCGATCTTCGCGCCAAGGGCGAACTCTGATCGTCCACTAAGACTCAAGGAGCATCACCATGGCCAAAGGCGCAAGAGAAAAAATCAAGTTGGAATCGACTGCTGGTACGGGTCATTTCTACACCACGGACAAGAACAAGAAGACGACGCCGACAAAGCTCGAATTCATGAAGTTCGACCCGAAGGCACGCAAGCATGTCCTGTACAAGGAAACCAAGCTGAAGTAATTCGGCAACGGCCTTGCGGCCCC
>CANFIC010000119.1 GCA_947446685.1 Burkholderiales bacterium | reverse complement strand
GCGTGCCGAATACACCGTCAGCGTATCGGCTTGCGCCTCGGCCGGCAGGGCCAGGCTGAAGAGCACCGCCAGCATGGCCCCAAGAGACAAGAGCCCTGCGCCTTGGCGACGAGCGGCGGGCGCTGCGCAGACAGCCTGCGGTGTGCGAACGAATTGCATGCAAAAAATCTTTCTGATGACAGCCGACAAGAAAAGGATAGGTGTCAAGCCCGCCATCAGTTTATTACAGATAGGAATAATTCTCAATAACTCCACGCGTTTCATGGTCTTGGAACCGACGGCAGCCAGCCTCTCGCCTGCGCGCTGCCGTGACGACATCGGCAGTCCATCGAAGCAAGACAAGCTCAGCAAAATTGCCTTGCCCCGTTCGTCCGGGGCTCGTCAACCCCAGCTCGTCCGCGGCTCGTCACCCCCGTTCGTCCTGAGCCTGTCGAAGGACCGCCACAGGCCCGCAAATTCCACCCTTCGACAGGCTCAGGGCGAACGGATCCATCCTCTTGACTTGCCGCTGAATTCACCACAGATACCGCCGCTTATGCTCGGCAGCCAACCGGTCCATCCCCAGCAAAAACCGCCCGGTCGTCCGGTCTGCGGGCGGATTTACCTTCAAGGCAAGGTGATCTGGTAAACCGCCTGACTCGACCCGAGCGTGAAGTACAGGGTTTTGCCGGAAACGATGACCATCGCCGGCAATGTATCGACAAGCAGGCTCGAGATTGCGGTGCTGGCGTTCCAGTCGAAGAGCCTGCCTTGCAGGCCGTAGACCACATGACCGCCGCCAACGCCGTATAGCGTTGCGCTGCTGTTGGAAGTGATGGTTGTCACCGTACCACCGCTGTTCGATGCTTTCAGGCCGGTGATCGTGGTCGTCGAAATCCCCTGTGCATTGGTGCTGGTCGTGCCTTCGATCCAGGCCAGTACGCCGCCTGCCAGGTTGAAGTTGATCATGTCGGTCGACAGCAAAGTCTGTGCGCCACCGTTGACTGATTGCGCCATCAGCGAGTTGGTGCCCGACCCCGATGTCGGCGTCTGGCTCCATGCCACGCGCTGACCATCGGTCTGCGGGTAGATGCTGCGGGTGGTTCCTCCGCTCAATTTGGTCGATGACCGGGTGGCCGAATTCCACTGGTAGATGTCGTAACTGCTGGTGCCGGTGTTGGCCCAGTAAAAGAAATTGACGACGTTGTTGATGACCGCGAAGTCGACCGAGTTGTTGCCGAGATAGTTGGCGCCGGCCGGTTGATTGATCGCGCTGTAACTTGCCTGTGCCACGTTGTACAGCGTGTAGGTGCCGGGGTTAGGTCCTACCCAGTCAATCCAGATCACATAGCCGCCATGGGCCCTGGGATATTGCTCATAGGCATAGCCTCCACCTACTCGGCTACTTGGACTGTTGGGACTGGCATTGGAAATGTTGGTCTTCACGCCTGCCGGGGTCCACTGGTAAATGCAATCCAGAGGGCAGTCGGTGTAGCCAGTGGTCGTCGAGCCTAGCCAACCGCCTTCCATGAAGACATAGCCGCCGTCCATGGTCCAGTTGTAGCGAAAAGGAATCGCGGCAGCGCCCTGCAAGATGACTTCCGAATTCAAGCTGTTGTTCCTGACGCGGTAGCTGCCGTCGCTGGCGACATAGAGCAGCAGGGCCGGATTGCTGTTGTCCACGGTAATCAACTGGCCGCCAGCACCCATCGAAAAGGCCGGCGTGTAGGTCGTCGCGGCGGATGAGGCGACGACGATCGAGGTCTGCAAGGTGGTCGTGACCCCCCCGCTGTCCTTGGCGTTGACCGTCAAGGTGTAAGGCCCTGCCGGCAGGCCGGCCAGGCTGAAGGACCCGCTGAAAGCCGCGGAACTCTGCGTGAGCAGGATCGGCAGGCTGCCCAGAAACGCGGTGACCGTGACTGCGCCTGTCTTGTCGCTGGACATGCTGCCGGAGATATTCAACACCCCGTTGATGAAGCTGCCGTCGGGCGGACTGCTCAGCAACAAGACTGGCGGATTCGAAATCGGCAGCGCGATTGTGGTCGTCTGGCTAGCGCCGGAACTGTCGGTTACCGTGGCCACCACGCTGTGCGAGCCCGATCCTGCCGAGACGCTGTTGATGTTGAACTGGTAGATGTTATTGGTGCCGGAGCAGAACTTCGAACAGGCATTCGGGGCGGTCAGGACGCCCAGCGAACGGCCATCCAAGGTGGCCGAGACGGTGGTGATCGGAAAGTTCGAGCTGGCCGTAACGTTGATGGCTACCGACCCGCTGGTTCCACTGGCCGAGGCGTTGACCACCAGATTGCTGTTGGAAACATTGACCTGCTGACGCAAGGTGACAGTGGAGCTATCCGACAGCGTGATCACAGCGAGCAGCAGATGCTGACCGTTGGTCGCGGTCGCGGTATTCCAGCTCAAATTGTTGCCCAAGCCGAAGCCGGTGCCGATCAGGGCGGTATCGCAAAACCAGCTGACCGAAGGGTAGGCAAAGCTCTTGTCGAGCGTGAGCAAGGTGGTGCCGGTCAGGTTGGCAGCCACCGAAAGCAAGGGCGGGCTGCTCGGAATGGTGACGACCAAGGTCTGGCTGCCGGTCGTGGTGGCGAGCTGATAGTTCTGGCCTTGGGCATTGGTGGCCGACATGGCGTAGGTCTTGCTGCTGGCCACGACCTGGCTCCAGGCCAAGGCATTGTTGGTGCCAGAAGCGGCCTGCGTCGCCAGGGTCAGGACGGTACCGTCGCTGCCGACCGACTGGATGCTATACGTGCTACCGGCGGGAAATACATCGAGCCATGACAGCTGGACGGTGTTGCTGCCCAGGTTCAGGCTGGCCGTGATTTGTGCGGCAGCAGCCAGCTTGGCGTAATCCGGCGTCGCAGCTGAAGGAGATGTCACCGCCGCTGTGCCACCGCCACCGCCACCGCCACCGCCGCAAGCAGCCAGCAACAAGCCGAGAATTGCTGCCGCCAGCATGGGCCTGAGCATTGCTTTCATTTTTACCTCCAGAACAATTATCAATATTACATTTGAAATGTTGTCATGATGATCGACATTGATCGCGGCGGGTTGCCGCCGGTCAGGCGAAGGGCAATGAAAGTTCAGTTTGTTCGCAGCAAAGCCCCTGGCGTGATTCGGCAAACTGAGCCATGCCAGGCCTTACCCTGCTGACGTGATGGTCAGAGGGATCGGTGGATTTTTCTGGCGATGTACGGGTTCATCGCGGCTGGCTCAGAGCCAGGGGCGCAGGCCTAATGCGCTACAACTGCTGGCCTCGCGAGCCCTTGGCAGCGGGAACTTCCTTGATGACTTCGCTGCGCATCGAGTCCACCGCTTTGCCCGCGCCGTCGAGCGAAAAGCGGCTCACCTGGAATTGCCCGCTTTGCATCGGGAATGCAATGCCCATCCGGGTTGAACTGCGCACGATCGAATCGATCATGTCAAAGTCCCTGAAAGCGTAACGATTGGCCCGTTCCAAAGGCGCGCAGAGCATTTCAAGCGGGACAGCGCTGTGGTCAGCATTGACGAGGACGATGTATGACTCCCCAGGCTCGCAATCGATGTCGATTGACAACAGCCAGTAGCAAGGGAAGTCGTCGCCTTCAACCTGGCAGAACTGCCCCAGCACACTCTTGCTTTCGTTGACCGTTGCGGCGTACATGCCTGTGCCGGCATCGAGATTGCCGATGCGCCAGTCACCAATGGCCTGGGCTTGGGCCCACATCGGCAAGGCAAGGCAAATCGCCACCAATGATTTTTCTTGCGCTGATTTCATCTCGGCCGCCCTTCCTTTTTGAAAGGCAAGGCTAGCGCCGAATCAGCCGGCTTTGGCGTCGCACGCCATCAACTTTGAGCGTAGGCAATGCCAGCTTTGGGGGGCATCCCTGTCCGGCAACCCAGCCTTGTGCAGGGCCAGGTTGTCTTGAGGTAAGCGCCGATTACTTGGGCATCAACTGGCCGCGAATTTCGCCGCCCTTGTTGGCCGCAGTATGGATATTGACATACCATTTTCCAGCCATCAGGTCAGCGACCTGTGCGGCAGTCAGCGTAGCCTGACCTTCGATCGGATTGGCCGAAACCGCAAACGGAACCACCACACCGGCATTGGCGCCAGCAGCAGCAGGGCCATGGATATGAGCCGCGGTTGCCGGGCCGGTCAAGCCGGCATAGCTGATCTTCCACGACAACATGTTGCTGTCCTTTTTCAATGTGGCTTCGGCCATACCAGTGGCGCTCGAAGCATTCGGCGGCACTTGATTGCCTGCTGACAACTGCGCCGAAAGGGTCACGCTATTGGACGGCTGCAACATGCCGCAACCTGCCAAGCCGATTGCCGCAGCCATCAAAGCCAGCTTCAGGTGATGTCGAATCGAAATCATTTTTTCTCCAGACCATTTATGGAAACGAACCAGGCGGATGCGCTGTACGCGGCCCTGCCTTGCTGCTGACAATCTTTCGATCAGCTGAATTCATTCTGCCGCAAGCGCCGGCGGGATGGACTCGCTACCTCGCAATCCCCCCTATTCGGGTCTCAGGTATACCCTCGGGAACTGCCTCCTAGGCGCTCAGCCCATCCGGTCGCGCTGTGCCAGCGTCGGAAACAAGCGCAGCCAGACCGCCGCAACGAGCAAGGTACAGATTCCGCCCGTCACCACCGATCCAACCGGACCGAACCAGGCGGCGGTGGCGCCGGACTCGAATTCACCGAGTTGATTCGAAGCGCCGATAAAGATCGAATTGACCGCCGCGACCCGGCCGCGCATCTCATCGGGTGTTTCCAGTTGCACCAGGGTCAAACGGATCACCACGCTGATGCTGTCGGCAGCGCCGGTGATCACCAAGGCGATCAAGGACAGGCCGATATGGGTCGACAGGCCGAAGACGACGGTAGCCAGACCGAACAGGGCAATGCCCGAGAGCATGCGGTGCCCGACTCTGCGCTGCAGCGGCCAGCGCATCAAGGCCAGCGACATCACCAGCGAACCCAAGGCGGGCGCGGCGCGCAGCAGCCCCAGACCCACCGGGCCGGTATGCAGGATGTCGCGGGCATAGATCGGCAGCAGCGCTGTGGCCCCGCCGAGCAGGACGGCAAACAAGTCCAGCGAAGTCGCACCAAGCAGCAGTTTGTTCTGCCAGACAAAGGCGACACCGGCGAATACCGTCCGCCAATTCGCAGCCAATGTCGACGCGCGATGCTGATAACGCACGGCCAGGGTCAGGCCGCCGGCGATCAGCAGCAGCAAGGCACAAGTGTTGTAGACCGTGACCGCCCCGTTCAGGTAGAGGACGCCGCCCAACGCCGGCCCGCAGATGATGGCGGCCTGCATGCCGCTCGAACTCAAGGCGATGGCGCGCGGCAACAGATCGGTCCGCACTAGCGAAGGGATCAAGGCCTGCTGAGCCGGGCTCTGGAAGGCGCGCACGGTCCCCAGCACCGCTGAAACCCACAGAATCAACCCGCGGGTGGCAAAGCCGCCATCGGTCGCCGCCACCAGCAAAAAGGCCACGGCCGCCTGCAGCAGCATGCAGACCGCGAAAATACGACCACGGTGCAAACGGTCAGCCAGGTGCCCGGCCGGCAAAGTCATCAGCAAAGCCGGCAGGAACTGAAACAACCCCACCAGGCCCAGATCCCAGGCGCTGGAAGTGATGTCATACATCTGCCAAGCCACCGCGACCATCAACATTTGGTTGGCCGTAACACCCGCCAAGCGGGCCAGCCAGAAGCGGATGAATTGTGTTTGCGCTAACAGCTGCGAGATTTGGCTTTTCGGCATGCGCCGAGCTTAGCAGCGCCTTGCTGGAGATCAGAAATGAAGCCCTTTCATCATCTGCTGCAGCGCCATGGCTTCAGCAGAGAGTTCAGTTTCGCCGGTTCCAACCAGTTGATCAGTTTTGGTGTTTTCGGGAAACATCCGGAAGCTCGTGTTCATGATGATCTGCGCCACCCTGGGCAAGGCCGTGTGCAGCAATTCACCGAATACTCCGAGCCGGGTACTCAGCCGCACCGGACGTTCAATGCAGGCCTGCACGACCAAGGCAGCGGCCTCTTCAGGATCCAGCGCAGGCACGCTGTCGTAAATCCTTGTCGGCGCGATCATCGGCGTGCGCACCAGCGGCATATTGATGGTCGTGAAGGTGATGCCCTGGTCGGCGAACTCGCTCGCAGCGCAACGGGTCCAGGCATCGAGCGCCGCCTTGCTGGCGACATAGGCCGAAAAGCGCGGCGCATTGGTCAGCACCCCGATGCTGGAGATGTTGACCACATGGCCGCTGCGCTTGGCCACCATGCCGGGCAGCAAGCCCAGCGTGACGCGCAGGCAACCAAAATAATTCAGCTGCATCGTGCGCTCGAAATCGTGGAAGCGTTCATAGCTGCTCTCGATCGCGCGGCGGATCGAACGGCCCGCGTTATTGATCAGGAAGTCAACGCCGCCAAATTTTTCGTCCAGCCAGCAGAGCATTTCATTGCAGCTTTGCTCATTGGTGATGTCGGCCGAATAGCTGTGGATCTGCGCTTGGACTCCGGCCGCTGCCTGAATGGCCTTGACCGCTGCGGCGAGCTTGTCCGCATCGCGGGCGCAGATGACGGTGACCGCCCCGGCCGCGGCAAACTTCTTGGCCGAAGCCAGGCCAATGCCGGATGAGCCCCCGGTGACCAGCACCACCCGACCGGCCACTGTTCCCTTCAGGCTGCGGTCGATGAACAGATCCGGGTCGAGATGCCGCTCCCAATAATCCCAGAGCCGCCAGGCATAGCTGTGCAGATCGGGGCAAGCGATGCCTGAGCCTTTCAAGGCGAGTTCGGTTTCACGGCAGTCAAAGCGCGTCGGGTAATTGACGAAGGTAAAAATATCCTCGGGCAAGCCCAGATCCTTCATCACAGCACGCCGGATCCGCCGCACCGGCGCCAGCGCCGCCAGAGATTTTTTGACGGCCTGGGGGATGAATCCCAACAAGGCGGCGTTGACGAAAAGGCTCATCTTCGGAGCATGGGCGGCGATCGAAAAGATGTCGAGCACCTCGCCCACCCGGTAACCGACCGGGTCCACCAGATGAAAGCAGCGCCCGCTGTTGCCGGCTTGATGGCTGATATGGTCGAGCGCAGCCACGACAAAGTCCACCGGCACGATATTGATTCGACCGCCCTCCAGACCGATGGCAGGCAGCCAGGGCGGCAGCAATTGACGCAGGCGTTGAATCGGCTTGAAGAAGTAATAAGGCCCGTCGACCTTGTCCATCTCACCGGTCCTGGAATCCCCCACCACAATCGCCGGACGGTAGACCGTCCAGGGGCGCCGGCATTCGCTGCGGACGATCTTTTCGCCCTCATGTTTGCTCAGGAAATAGGGATGATCGAGGCCCTCGGCCTGCTCGAACATATCCTCGCGGAACACGCCCTCGTACAAGCCGGCGGCGGTGATCGAAGAAACATGGTGGACATGCCCGGCCTCGATCAGAGCCGCAAACTCGACCAGATTGCGTGTGCCCGCAACGTTGGCCTGCATCTGCGAGTCTGCATCGGCCCTCAGGTCATAGACCGCGGCCAGATGGTAAACATGGTCGACCTGACCTTTCAAGCGCCTGATGCTGTCTTGGCTGACACCGAGATCAGCGGCAATCAGATCGCCGAACACCGGCAGCGCACGCGCCTTGCCGACGCCCCAGAAAGCCAGCAACTCGGGCAGCTTGCTGCGGCTTTCCTCGCGCAGCAAGAAATGGACGGTGCTGCCACGATGCGACAGCAACTTCTTGACCAGCCGTTTGCCGATGAAACCGGTGGCTCCGGTAACGAAATATTGCATCGCAATCTCCTTGACCGATCGATTCAATCGCTGATCAATCACTGCAAGGTTGCGGAGGCGCAGTTTCCATGGGAGTAGAGGCGCCCATACTTGCTACTGCCACCCGAGATAAGCGGTGCGTTTTTCAAACCTTTATGCAACTAATTCACAAAGGATAGACACCATGGTCAAGAAACTTCAGAAGATGGCAGGCAAGGGCAAGTCCAATGGCGGCTCCGGTGCGGCGATGCTGGACAGCCAGTTCGCGCAAAGCGTCAAGGACTCGGCGCAGCAGATCTGGTCTGCCGGACTTGGGGCTTTTTCAAAGGCTCAGGGCGAAGGCAGCAAGGTCTTTGAAGCGCTGGTCAAGGAAGGAATGAACGCCCAGAAGCGCACCCAGGCGGTCGCTGAGGAAAAGCTCGTTGCAATGGCTGGCAAAGTCTCTGATCTGGCCGGTGATGTCAGCAGCAAGGCGGGCAAGCAATGGGACAAGATGGAAGCCATCGTCGAAGATCGAATCGCCCATGCGCTGAAGCGCCTGGGTGTGCCTTCGACCAAGGATCTTGACGCCTTGAACCGTCGCATTGATGCATTGAGCAAGGGCGCCAAGCCAGCGCAAAAGCCCGTTGCTGCACCGAAGCCCGCGCCAAAGGCCGTCAAACCGGTGGCCAAGGCGGTGGCAAGACGGAGTAAAAAGGAGGCAGCAAAACCGGTCGCAAAACCGGCGGCAAAGGCGTCAATAAAGCCAGCCGCGAAAACTGCAGCAAAAGCAACGCCAGCGATCAAGGCAGTGACCAAGCCGGTGGCCAAGAAAGCAGCCAAAGTGCCAGTCGCAGCAATGCCAAAGGCAGCCTCCACAGCACCCAAGAGCGCACCCAAGGCCCCGCCTCCAGTACCCGCAGCAGCGACGCCGACAGCGCCGGTCTGAACTAGGCCGCTTGCACCCGTCGGCATGAACCGGCAGGCCAGGCTGACTGGGCGGGCTTGCCGTTCAGAGGGGCATCGGCCGAGGTTCATGCCCACCAGCGCCTCTCCCAGCAGGCTTGTCCACAGCATGCGAATCTGGCAAGGTCTAAACTTCGGCCATGATTCGACTGTTTGTTGGCCTCGGCAATCCGGGGCAGGAATATGAAAACACGCGCCACAACGCCGGGTTCTGGTGGGTCGATGCGCTGGCACGCGAACTCGGCGCCACGCTGCAGGTGGAGCGCAACTATTTCGGAAAAGTTGCCAGGGTCAACAGCCCACGCGGCGCTGCCGGGCCGATCTGGCTGATCGAGCCGATGACCTATATGAATTTGTCCGGCAAGGCAGTGGCTGCGCTGGCACGCTTTTACAAGATCGAGCCTGAAGAAATTCTGGCCATCCATGACGAACTGGACCTGGATCCAGGCCAGATGAAGATCAAGCAGGGTGGCAGCGCCGCAGGACACAACGGATTGAAGGACATGCAAGCGCAACTCGGTTCGGCCAATTTTTGGCGCCTGCGACTGGGCATCGGACATCCGGGCAACCGCGGCGAAGTGGCCGACTATGTGCTGCGTCGACCGCCACTGGCCGAGCGCTTGGCGGTCGACGACTGCATAACCAAATCACTCGCTGCGGTCGACTTGCTGCTGGCAGGCGACATGGCGCGGGCGCTGATGAAGATTCATGCCAAACCGCCAAGGCCGAAATTGCCCAAGCCGCCGCCCTCCGGGCCTGCGGCAGAACCGATCATGGAGATTGCGCCATGTCTTGCGCCAAATACTTTGCGCGATCAGCCTGTCTAGCCCTGGCTGCGGTTTGCGTCGCCGCGGCGGCACAGACCCAAGCACAACAGGCCAAGGTCTACCGCTGCGGCGCCGATGGCCGCGATTTGCGCGATTCGCCCTGCCCGGTCGGCTCGCAGGCCAGCGCATCGCAAATCCAGTTCGACCAACCCAGCCAGGCACAGTCGCGGGGCGCGCGTGAGCAGGCGGGCAAAGACGCAAAGCTGGGTCGCGAGCTTGAGCAGGACCGGCAAAAGCAGGAGGCGGACGCACGCCGCCATGCCGGCCCGGCCATTGGCATCAACGGCCTGCCAGCGCTGCCCAAGCCAGCCAGCGCGGCCGCCCCGGTCAAGACCAAGCAACCACATGCGCACAAACCAAGCCATGCGGCCAGCGCAAGTCATGCGGCCTCAAGCGCCAGATAGAATGACGCATTGTTGGTGCTCGTGCAGGCATTGCGCCTGTGCAGTTAAACGGGAATCAGAAAGGTGCGATCCAGCGGATCAATC
>CANFIC010000118.1 GCA_947446685.1 Burkholderiales bacterium | reverse complement strand
ATGGGCGTGCTGATTTTGCGAGCTCGTAGCGACGTCAAGACCTCGATGCCGTCTTTCATTGGCAAGCCGAGATCAAGCACCGCTGCCGCGTAGTCGCCTGCAAATATTTCGCGCTCCGCCGCCAAACCGTCGCGCACCCAATCCACCGAGAAGCCTTGCTGCTGCAAACCGGCACGCAGTCCATCTCCCAGCATGGCATCGTCTTCAGCCAGCAAGATTCGCATGAAAATTCCTTGGGTTGACACGACCGATCATCGGGCATTTGGTGTGGAGGGCGCCGGCCTCAGGGCGCGCTTTGGTATTGGAACCACCAAAACGTGAGTACCGATTGCAGGATCAGCAGGGCCAAAGGCCACCAAGCCTGGCGAATGCCCTCGCTTGGCTCACCCGATTTTTTGCCACTCAGCATGGCGCGCACCAAATTTTCGCGGTGCAGCCAACTGGAAATCACCACGCCGGCCAAATGCACGCCGACCACCAGCAGCATCAGGTTGCCGCTGATTTCATGTAGTTCTTCCAGCAGTTTGCCACCCATGTCGTTGTAGAGGGCCCAGCCACTGGCCACGCTGCCAACCCCCAGCAGAAGCAGCAACACAATTGCCACGGCGCCGGCCGGGTTGTGCCCGACCGCGTGCGCCGGCTTGCCACTCAGCAAGGTTCTCAGGTAGCGCCTGACCTCACGCGGACCGCGTACAAAGCTGCTGAAGCGCGCGTAAGGCGTGCCCCACAGACCCCAGAGCACCCGGAACGCGATCAGGCCGCCCAAGGTGTAGCCCAATGTCACATGCAGCAGGCGCCAGCGTTCGCTCTCGGCGCTGAGGTAGGCGCCAAAGAAACTCAGCACCAGCAACCAGTGAAATACCCTTACCGGCGCGTCCCAGACCAGAATTTTCGATTTTGAGTGGTTCATGGCTTACTTTGGAATTTTGACGGCATGCTCGTCGAAATTGCCTTGAGCTGCCTGTGCGTGGCAAGCCACACAATTTGCCGGGCTGCCCACCGAGGCGCGCTTCCAGACGCCGGCCGGAACCTCGCCGTCGCGGTGCTTGCGCAGAAACCAGGCCGATCTGGTGATGCGGTCTTGAGGCGGTTCTTCGCTGACCCGTTTGTAGCTCCCGGCGTTCGTCTTCAGCCAGCCACTGATGTTGCTTGTGCTGGCCGCGTCAAGCGAGGCATCGGTGCCGTAATGCTTGTTCAGCGAACCCATCATGCGCTGCCATGACGCGGCGGGCAGCAAGCCCGGGGGGTAAGCCATGTGGCAGGCCGCGCATTCTTGCTGGTATTGCGGCAGCGCGGTGACGCGAGCGCCGACCGGGTCAGCCTGGGCATTGACCAGCAGGCCGGCGGCAAGCGCCAGCGCCAGGCTGAATTTTTTGAAATTTGAATGAGTCATTGGGTGCCTCGTGAAACTGGTGCGTACTTAACGCTTGAGTGTGAGCAGCCAGGCCAATACATCGGCCTTTTCGCTGGAGGTGCATTCCCGGCCCATGACGTCATTGCAGTTGCGTCGAAACCATTTTTCGGTTTTCGCCATGTCTGTAAATCGTTCGGGGTTGAAGGCGGGCGCCAGCGGGGCGATTACCTTGCCGGTGCTGGCGTGTTTGCCGTCCACGCTGGGGGCGCTGGTGTGGCAGGTGGAACAACTCCATTCCTTGCCATGACGGCTGGTGAACAGTTGTTGGCCCCGAGCCACCTGGGCCGGGGCGCCTGCGAGGGAGATGTAAGCGGCCAGTTGCTCGGCGGCTGTGCCGGCGTAAGCCTGGGGGCTCAAGGCGCCCAGCAGCGCCGCAAGGGCGATGACGAATGGGTAAATTGTTTTCATTGCGACTCCGTAAAGGCCTTGACCTTAACGGCGCCAAATTAAGCCATTCTTAAGGATGCTCTGCATCAGCCCTCACGGCTGTTTACCCGCAAGGCTGCGCTTCGCTGCGGAATCTTGAGGGTATTCCACGGGTTCAAGCGCAGCCCGGCGGTGCGATAGTTGGGCCACCGAAATGCAATGGGACGAGGCTGGATGGACTCTCGCGATCATGGAACAGGCCGATGCCGGTCCAACTGACGGTTGGCCGCTCGCTGCGCCTGTCGGCGGAGCGTAATCCTGGCCAACTGGCCGTGACCTGCGATGGTCAGTCGCTGACGCATTCCGAACTCAGCGCAATGGGCAACCGCATCGCCCATGTGCTGCTCGCGCTGGGTTTGCGCAAGGGCGACCGTTTCGGCGTGATGCTGCCCAACAGCGTGCTCTATGTCGCCATCTGCTACGCGGCGGCCAAGTCCGGCCTGGTCATGGTGCTGCTGAACAGTCGCTTCGGCCCGCGTGACCTCCTCTATCCATTGCATGACGCGGGTATACGCGCGATTTTTTTCGCCGATGAGATGTTCGAGCGAGTCGATGCCGCGCGCGCTGGTTTGCCGGCGGGTACGCAACTGCATTGCATCAACGTCGACGCGTATCCCGATGTGGATGGCTCGCGATCGCGCTGCCTTGCGCTGGCCGAGTTGCTGGACGCCGCGCCCGCCCACGAGCCGGACTGTCGCGTCGACGAGATGGACATGTTCTATCTTGGCTATACCTCAGGCACGACCGGCAAGCCCAAGGGCGCATTGATCACCCACCGCAATCGCTCGCTGGCCTACCATTACTGGGCACAGGAGTACGGCTTCGGCCGCGGCGATGTGTATTTCCAGTCGGGCCCTTCGCACCATTCGGTGCAGTTCGGCTTCACCTTGGCGCAACTCACATTGGGCGGCAGTTCGGTCATTTTGCAGAAGTTCGACGCGGCCGCGGCGCTGCAGATGATGAAAGAGCACCGCGTCACCTGGACGCTGATGGTCCCCTATATGTACAACGCCGTGGTTGCGCTGCCGGAACAGCAAGCGCAGGCGCTGTTGCCGGCGCAACTGCGCACCTTTATCTCGGCCGCCTCGGCCCTTCCGACTGCAGTGAAGAATGCGCTGCTCGCGCGCTACCCTGGTGTCGGCCTGCACGAGTTCTACGGCGCGACCGAGGCCGGCGTGGTGACCAGCCTGCGGCCTGAGGAGCAGCGGCTGAAGACGCGCTGCGTTGGCCGGCCGCTGCCCGACATGGAAGTGCGCGTGCAGAGTGAGGATGGCAGTCCGACCCCGATTGGCGAGGTCGGTAGCCTCTTTATGCGCGGGCCGACGCTGTTCGATGGCTACTTTCAGGCGCCAGAGAAAACCGCCGAGGCTTTTTGCGGCGATTGGTGCACCTTGGGTGACTTGGGCCGCATGGACGATGAGGGTTATGTTTACATCGTCGATCGTGCCAAGGACGTGATCAAGAGCGGCGGCGTCAACATCTTTCCGGCCGAAATTGAAGAGGTGCTGGCCTTGCACCCGGCGGTGTTGGAGGTGGCTGTGATCGGCGTGCCCGACGCGCGTTGGGGCGAGGCCGTGCATGCTGTCGTCGTGCCTCGCTTGGGCAAGGATGCGACGGCTGCGGAACTGATGGCGTTCTGCCGTGCAGAACTGGCCGACTACAAGGTGCCGAAATCAATCGAGTTTCGCGACGAGTTGCCGCGCAGCCCGGCCGGCAAGGTGCTCAAGCGCGAGTTGCGCGAGCCTTGGTGGCAGGGGTTTGCCGAGCGTGTGTAGCCATGATTATTTAGACCGTCTTCAGTAAATTTCTCACGGAGTCAACAAACATGAGCGTGGATCGTTCCATCATCGGAAAGTCCTCACCGGAGTTCACCCTCACGGTGGAAGCCGGCAAGATCAAGGAGTTCGCTGCGGCGATAGGTGAAGACAACAGTGCGTTCTGGGACGACGACGTTCCCGGCGGCATCGTTGCGCCGCCGACCTTCTCGCATGTGCTTCGCTCTGGAAAAATGGCGCTCTTGATGCGCGATTGCGGGCTGGATGCAACCCGCTTCCTGCATGGCGAACATGAGATCGAATACGAGCGGCCACTCAAACCCGGTGATGTGTTGAAGTACCGCATCGCCATCGTCGACGTGCGCCAGGCGACCGGCAAACGCAGTGGGCCGATGGACATCGTCGTCATGGAGACTCGCGTCACCGACCTCGATCTCAAGCTCGTGCAGACGATTCGGCAGACCTTCGTCCACAAACATTGAGCCAGGAACAGCCATGACACAGGACACGACACAAGCTCCGACGATCAAGGAGTACTACTACGACACCTGGCTCGAGGACGGCACGCAGCCGCTCGGCTATCGCGAGACCGGTTGGTTCAAGCCCCGGCCACGCACGCCGCGCCGCTTCTCTGAATTGCGGCCGGGCCAGGACATTGCATCCTTCGATCAGGGTCCGGTCACGCGCACGCAGATCGTCAAATACGCGGCCGCGTCCTGGGACTTCAATCCGATCCACCACGATGAAACCTTTGCGAAGACCGCCCGCAGCGGCGGCATCATCGCGCATGGCATGACGGTGTTCGCCTATCTTGGCCGCGTCGCTACCGATTTCTTCGGCACGCCCGACCTTCAGCGCCTGTCGGCCCGCTTTGTCGATGTGACGCGGCCTGGCGACACGCTGACGCTGGGCGGCCGTGTCGAGGAACTGATTCCCGATGCCGATGGCAAAGGCGGCGTCGCAGTCATCTCCACTTACGCGATCAACCAGCATGGTGGCAGCGTGGCCGTCGGCCAGGCGCGCGCACGGCTCCAGGGCTGAGTCGCATGGCACGCATTCCCTATCCGACGGCCGCCGATCTGCAGCCGGTGACGCTGGAGGAGTTGGCGAAGATTCGCGACATCAACGTGTTCCGCATGATGGCCTGGGCTGAAGGCCTGGCGCCACCGATGTTTGCTTTTGTCAAGGAGCTCTTCGCCAGCCTCACGCTCGACGCGCGCTTGCGCCAACTGGCCATCGTCTGCGTCGGCCATCTATGCGCCTCGCCCTATGAGTTGTTCCAGCATGAGAAGCTCGCGCGCCGCGTGGGCCTGGGTGATTTGGAGCTGGATTGTGCGGCCGGCCGCCAGCCCCTGTCACTGCTGCCGGCCAAAGAACAGGCAGTGTTGCGCTTTGCCACCGAGATGACACGAGACATCCGCGTGAGTGACGCTACCTTCGCCGAAGTGGCCGCGATGTTCAGCCACCGCGAAATCACCGAACTCGCGATGGTCGCAAGTTTCTATAGCTGCATCTGCCGGTTTCTAGAGACGATGCAGATCGAGATCGAAACACCGAAGAGCAAACCCGCTGAGTGACGCGCAAGCAATGCCGTCGGTTGACCTATAACCAGGAGACTTTCATGACTGATGCAACCCTGATCTTGACCCCGCTCTGCGGCCGTGCGCTGGGATGCGGACCGCGACTTTCGCGGTTCGTCTTCGACGCCCTGGCCGCCTTGTGCCTGGCTGCGGCCTTGTTGTATGCGCCCGGTGCGATCGCGCAGGACTTTCCGTCGCGGGCGATCCATTTCGTCGTGCCGCTGCCGCCGGGTAGCGGCTCCGACACATCAGCGCGCTACTTCGCCGCCAAGATCGGCGAGTTGGCCGGCGTGCCCGTGGTGGTCGAAAACAAGCCGGGTGCGAACGGTCTGCTGGCGGTGCAGGCGGTTCTCAACGCCAAACCCGATGGCTACACGGTGCTGATCGGATCCAACTCGCCGCTGGCCACCAACGCCGCGCTGTACAAGAAGCTGTCCTACGATCCGGTGGCGGATTTCACGCCGCTCTCGATCTTGATGCGCGCGCCGATGTTGCTGATCGTGCCGGCCAACTCACCGTACAAGTCCATGGCTGACTTCATTGCCGGTGCCAAGAAGCAGCCTGGCAAGCTCAACTACGGTTCCGGCACACCGGCCTACGAACTGTTCACCGAGCGTTTCAACGAACTCGCCGGAACGCGCATCGCGAACGTGCCGTACAAGGGCTCATCTGAAGTCATCACCGCCGTCGTCGGCGGCAGCATCGATTTTGGTGTGGTCGACATTACCGGCTCACTGGCGCTGGCGCTGTCGGGCAAGGTCCGGGCGCTGGCGATTTCGTCCGAGCAGCGCTTCGCTCGGCTGCCGGATGTGCCGACCACGCGCGAGGTTGGCTTGGCCGGCTACACCCCGAGTGTGTGGGTCGCGGCCGTGGTCTCATCCAAAGCGCCGAAAGCAGTCGCGGACAAGCTGGCCGAATACTTCGTCACCGTCGCCAAAATGCCGGAGACGCGCGAGTTCTTCGGCAAGCTCAACGCCGAGTTGTCTACGGGAGGGGCCGAGGAGTTGCGCGACTTCCAGTTGCGCGAGATCGAGACCTGGAAGCGGATCGTCAGCAATTCGAAGATCGAGCAGCTGTAGCACCGTCAGGCCTGCCTCGCGGTGCGATAGTTGCGATCCTTGGGTTGAACTGCCTATCCGTCGATGCATCTCTCCAAATCATGCAGCCAACGATGGACGCACCTTCATGTTCCCTAAAAATGCCTGGTATGTCGCCTGCACTGCCGACGAGGTCCAGGGCAAACCTCTGGGCCGCAAGGTCTGCGGCGAGTCCATGGTTTTCTATCGCGGCCCGGAAGGCAAGGTCACTGCGTTGGAAGATTTTTGCCCACACCGCGGCGCGCCGCTGTCGCTGGGCTCGGTGGTCGACGGCAAGCTGACCTGCGGCTATCACGGACTGGAGATGGGTTGTGACGGCAAGACTGTGGCGATGCCCGGTCAGCGGGTCGGTGGTTTTCCAGCGATCCGCGCGTTTGCCGCCGTCGAGCGCTATGGCTTCATCTGGGTCTGGCCGGGTGACATCGCGCAGGCCGATGAAAGCAAGCTGCACCATTTGGGGTGGGCCGAAAACCCGGCCTGGGCCTATGGCGGTGGGCTGTTCCACATCAACTGCGGTTACCGGCTGATGATCGACAACCTGATGGACCTGACGCACGAAACCTATGTGCATGCCTCCAGCATCGGCCAGAAGGAGATCGATGAAACCCCAACCAGGACCGAGGTCGACGGTGACGAGGTCATCACCAGTCGACATATGGAAAACATCAGCGCGCCGCCGTTCTGGCGCATGGCGCTGCGGGGCAACAAGCTGGCCGACGATGTGCCGGTGGACCGTTGGCAGATCTGCCGTTTCAGCCCGCCCAGCCACGTGATGATCGAGGTCGGAGTGGCCCATGCGGGCCATGGTGGCTACGATGCGCCGGCCGCGCACAAAGTATCGTCCATCGTGGTCGACTTCATCACGCCCGAGACCGAGACCTCGATTTGGTACTTCTGGGGCATGGCGCGCAATTTCAACCCGCAGGATTCGGCGCTCACCGCCAGCATCCGCGAAGGCCAGCGCAAGATTTTCAGCGAAGACCTTCAGATGTTGGAGATGCAGCAGCGCAACCTGCTGGCCCATCCGGACCGACAACTGTTGATGCTGAACATCGACTCGGGCGGCGTGCGGTCGCGCAAGGTGATCGACCGTTTGCTTGCCGAGGAAGCCGCCCCGTAATGTCGAGGTACTCTCAGGTGGGGTGCTGCTCCAGCGCGAGATAGCCAATTCCGCTTAGGCGGTGATCGCTGTCGTACCCATCGAGTTGCCGGACCAGGCGCGCCGCCCCGGCTCGCGTTCGAATGAATCGGTCGGTCCGAAACCGGCCCCAAAAACTACTGACGAGAGACAAGACGATTCGCAACCACCGACCCTCCACCCGTCGATCAATCACCTCTTGGCTGGCGGCCTGCGCCGCTGTGGCCCGGGCCATGAATTCGATGCCTGGTGGGGTCTGCTGGCGCCCGCCGGTACGCCGTCCGAATTGGGCAGCCGGCTCAACGCCGCGGTCAATGCGATTGCTGCCACCGCCGAGTACAAGGATTTCCTGCTGAAGGAAGGGGCGTTGCCGAACCCAGTCAGCACAAATTTCAAGCGGGCTTGGCGCCGGTGATCGCTACCACCTTGGTCCAGCGCAAGATCTCCTGGCGGATGAACTGTCCGAACTCCGCCGGTGTGCTGCCGATCGGCGTCAGGCCTTCGCTGAGCAGCCGCTGCTGGAATTCTGGCGCAGCCAGGCTGCCCTTGGTGGCTGCTGCAATCTGCGCGGCCAGCTCGGGCGACAGGCCGGCGGGTCCGAACAGGCCGTACCAGGAGCTGTAGTCAAAGCCCGGCAGCAACTCGGCCACCGGAGCCACGTCGGGGAAGCTCGCCAGGCGCTGTGCGGTGCTGACGGCCAACGCCTTTACCTTGCCAGCGCGCACCAGTTGCTGCACGGTGGCCATATTGCTGAACAGCAAGTCCACCTGACTGCCCATCACGTCGGCCACCGCCGGTGCTGCGCCCTTGTAGGGCACGCTGACCAGATCCAGCCCGGTTTCCACACGCAGCATCTCGCCGGCCAGATGGTTGGCGCTGCCCACGCCAGCCACCGCAATGCTCAGCGGCATGGCGCCGGACTTGGCTTGCGACTGGGCGACCAGTTCGCGCAGGTTCGCGGCCTTCAACGTGGGGCGTGCCACCAGCATCAACGGTGAGCTGGCCACCAGGCTCAGCGGTGTGAAGTCCTTCACCGGGTCAAACGGCAGCTTGGGGAACAAGGCTGCATTGATGGCGTGGCTGGTGTAGCTCAGCAGCAGCACGCTGCCGTCGGTGTCGGCCTTGGCCACCGCGCCAGCGGCCAGGTTGCCGGCCGCCCCGGGACGGTTTTCGACCAAGAAGTTGCGCTTCAAGCGGATCGCTAATTCATAGGCCAAGGCGCGAGCCACCAAGTCGGTGCCGCCGCCTGGCGTTGCCCCGACCAGCAATCTTGTGGTGCCGCCCGCGCCCTGAGCCAGGGCTGCGCTGCTGGTACCCAGGCCGATCGCCGACAGCGATGAACCTGCCAGCATTTTCATCAGGTCACGTCTTTGCATCATTGTTCCCTTGTCCATCTGTTGGTAAACGCAATCGGATCCCGGGTCGACGAGGCCGACCGCGGGTGAGGCTGCAAAGTCCTTGAATCAGGCCGGCAAGGCGTCGCGCTTCTTGACCGGTGCCCAGGGCTTGTGCAGCATACCCATGGCGGCCGCCTGGCGCGCTTCGAAGGCGGTGAATTCCGGTGTGATCTTCGACCCGCGCAGGCCGCCGCGTACCGCACCGCCGCGCGTGTCGATGAAGTACTCGACCCAGTCCGCCGGCAGCGGCTGCGCACCCGGTACGGCCAGCCACAGGCGCAGCAGATGGCGCTTGCGGTCGGCTTCCTCATGGTCGTCGAACGGAGTGCGCGAATGCACGATCACGTAATTGTTGACCAGTTGCATGTCGCCTTGTTCCAACTGCATGCGGAAGCACCAACGTGAGTCCGCCATCAACTGCTCCAGCAGATCCAGCGCCTCCCATTGCAGCGGCGTCACACGCGGCAGCTCAGGGAAGTCGTTCTGAGCCGCGACGATATTCTTGCGGTTCACCCGCATCGTGAAATGCACCGGGTCGCTGCCGATGATGGGACAGCTGTAGTACGGTGGCTGCACTGGGTCCTGCGAGCCCTGGTAATGGTGGAGGAAGGGCTGCTGCAGCACCGCCAGCAGGTCCGGCCGAAGGCGGCCCAACTCCTGTGCCACAGCGATGGTGCTGACCACGATGCTTTCGCCTCCGGTCTTGGCGGTACGACGGCATAGCAGCGCCACCACATCGGCGGAATCCATATGGAAGTCCAGCCCGGCATTGGTGTTGTAGCCGCGACCGTTTTTGCCCTTGTAGACAGCGCCTTCGTCGCGCACGTCGTTCATGCATTGGCTGGCCGGGTTCTGTGTGCGTGCCACGCCCATGTGCAGACCCATGCCCCAGTAGGCCAGTTTGACGTCCGACTCGCTCCAGCGGTCCACCGGAAAGCCCTTCAGCAGGCACAGACCCCAGCGGCCCTGGGTGGTGGCGAAAGCCCGCGCCAGCGCAGCCTTGGCGTCCCGGGGGAGCGGAAAGTCCTCGGCCGTCATCGACAACCAGGGCTTGTTCAGCGCCTTGGCTCGGGCCAATGCTGCATCAAAGCCGGCGACCTCCTGTTCACTCAGGCGCTGCACCCAGCTGTGATCCTGGCCGGCTTGGGCGGCGGTCCAGGGGCGAGGGAGGAAGTTGGTCATGGTCATGTCGTCAGCTGGCTGCGAAGGGTTGGCTTGAGCGAGGCCGCAGTCTAGCCTTGTGTCT
>CANFIC010000117.1 GCA_947446685.1 Burkholderiales bacterium | reverse complement strand
CCACCCGCTCTGAGGGCTGGAGCCTGGAGGAGGGCATCGTCAAGAGCGGCAGCTTCAGCATCGACCAGGGCGTAGGGGTTCGTGCAGTGGCGGGCGAGAAGACCGCTTTTGCCTATTCCGACGACATCTCCGAAGCTGCCTTGATGGACGCGGCGCTGACCGTGCGCAGCATTGCCGCTGCAGGCCAGAGCCGCAAGGTCAAAGTTCCGTCGACGCCGTCGATCGCAGCCAGCCGCTCGCTTTACGGCCCGGCTGACCCGATCCTGAGCCTGGACAGTGCCGAAAAAGTCGCGCTGCTCGAGCGCGCCGAACGCATGGCACGTGCCAAGGACCCGCGCGTCGCGCAAGTGATGGCGGGCATGGCGGCCGAGCATGAAATTGTGCTGATTGCGCGCGCCGATGGCACGCTGGCCGCCGATGTGCGGCCGCTGGTGCGTTTGTCGGTGACGGTGATCGCCGAGAGCAATGGCCGGCGCGAAGTCGGCTCGGGCGGCGGCGGCGGCCGCTTCGGCCTGGCTTATTTCACCGACGAGATGATTGCCAGCTATGTCGACCATGCGGTCGCTGCGGCCTTGACCAATCTGGAATCACGCCCGGCGCCTGCCGGCGAGATGACCGTGGTGCTCGGCCCTGGCTGGCCCGGCGTGCTGCTGCACGAGGCCATCGGCCATGGCCTGGAAGGTGATTTCAACCGCAAGGGCTCGAGCGCTTTTGCCGGCCGCATCGGCGAGCGCGTCGCCGCCAAGGGTGTCACCGTGCTTGATGACGGCACGCTGGCCGATCGGCGCGGTTCGCTCAATGTCGACGATGAGGGCTGCGCCTCGCAGCGCAACGTGCTGATCGAAGACGGCATCCTCAAGGGTTATATCCAGGATGCGATGAATGCACGCCTGATGAAGGTGGCACCGACCGGCAATGGCCGGCGCGAGAGCTACGCCCATGTGCCGATGCCGCGCATGACCAACACCTATATGCTGGGCGGCAAGGCCGAGCCGCAGGAAATCATCGCCAGCATCAAGAAGGGCATTTATGCCACCAACTTCGGTGGCGGCCAAGTCGACATCACCAGTGGCAAGTTCGTCTTTTCGGCCAGCGAAGCCTTCTGGGTCGAGAACGGCAAGATCCTTTATCCAGTCAAGGGTGCGACGATCATCGGCAGCGGCCCTGAAGCGCTGACAAGGGTGACGATGATCGGCAACGACATGCAGCTCGATACCGGTGTCGGTGTCTGCGGCAAAGAAGGCCAGAGCGTGCCGGTCGGCGTTGGTCAGCCGACTTTGCGCATTGACGGCCTGACCGTAGGCGGGACCGCCTGAAAATCTGTCCAGCCCGCGCGCGGGACTAAAATCGTTGCAGCCGCCGGACCTAGGGATGCTCTTCATAACCCCTCACGGCTTGTGCTAGTGCGGCCTCGGGCGGTCTGCAGCGTTGCATTTATTGCCAATAGCACGCACTATTGGCCGCAAAATGCGCCTTGCATCCCATCCCGATCCGCACCGCACCCGCTCGCGTTGAGTTACGCAGAGCATCCCTGGATCCGGCGGCTTTTTTTCGGCCCGAGCGAAAAACCATCCATTCCAGCCAGAAGATTCATAGCCATGACCGCCAAATCCGCTCCATCGGAGCCCAGTGCCGAACGCTTTCACGCGCCACAGGACAGAACCAGTCTGACCGACGACGAGCGCATCCAGGACGTCACGCCGCTGCCGCCGCCAGAACACCTGATTCGCTTCTTCCCGATCCGCGGCACGCCGATGGAGCAGTTGATCAGCGGCACCCGGGCCAAGGTGCGGCGCATCATCAGGCGCGAGGATGACCGTTTGCTGGTCATCATCGGACCCTGTTCGATCCACGATCCGGCCGCTGCGGTGGAATATGCCCGGCGCATGCAAAAGCAGCGTGAAAAGTACGCCGATACGCTGGAAATCGTCATGCGGGTCTACTTTGAAAAACCGCGCACGACGGTGGGCTGGAAGGGCCTGATCAACGATCCTTACCTCGACGAGAGCTTCCGCATCGACGAAGGCCTGCGCATCGCGCGCCAGTTGCTGCTCGAGATCAACCGCCTGGGCATGCCGGCGGGTTCCGAATTCCTCGATGTAATTTCACCGCAATATATCGGTGACCTGATTTCCTGGGGAGCCATTGGCGCCCGCACGACCGAGAGCCAAGTGCACCGCGAATTGGCTTCGGGACTGTCAGCGCCGATCGGCTTCAAGAATGGCACTGACGGCAATATCAAGATCGCCACCGATGCAATCCAGGCGGCAGCCGGCGCCCACCATTTCCTGTCAGTGCACAAGAATGGTCAGGTGGCCATTGTCGAGACCCGCGGCAACAAGGATTGCCATGTGATCCTGCGCGGCGGCAAGTCGCCCAATTACGATGCCCCCCATGTCGCTGCGGCCTGCAAGGATCTGGCGGCCGCCAAGCTGAATCAGGCCTTGATGGTTGACTGCTCGCATGCCAACAGCAGCAAGCAGCATCTGCGGCAGATCGATGTGGCGCGCGATGTCGCGGCCCAGATCAAGGCCGGCAGCAAGAGTATTTTCGGCGTGATGGTCGAGAGTCATCTGAACGACGGCGCGCAAAAGTTCACCCCCGGCAAGGACGATCCGGCCAAGCTCGAGTTCGGCAAGAGCATCACCGATGCCTGCCTCGGCTGGGATGATTCGCTGCTGGTGTTGCAGACCTTGAGCGAGGCGGTCATCTCCAGTCGCAGATGAGTCAGAATCGACGCTCTGACGCGCTGCGAGGAACAAGCCATGCAAGGTGAGGTGAAAGTCATATTCGGACCGGATCAGCAATTCGATCTGCTGGTTGCCGCCGCTGAAGTTTCAGCTTTTGAAACAGCCAGAAAATGGCTCGACGAGCAGTTCATCAAGAACGGCTGCGAGCCGATGCGGGGTTCGGGCAAGGTGCTGATCGCCGACAAGATCCTCGGCATCGCTGCAGCGGTCGGTCCGGCGGTTTTTGCAGACCCGGTCTGGGCGCAAGCTTATGCAATTGCGTCCCTCGGCGCGCTTGGCAAGTCACGGCTGAGCGTCGATGTGGCCAGGCTGAGCCTGTCCTACTGACCCGTCCAGCCTTGAAGCCCGAGGCATCGGCCCCATGTGGCGGATGCCGGGACGCTTCATCCCTTCAATTCAATCCATTGGAAATACACACCTGATCATGGAAAAAAAGCAGACCCATTCCTTCCAGGCCGAGGTCAAGCAGATTCTGCATCTCGTCACCCATTCGCTGTATTCGAACAAGGAAATTTTCCTGCGCGAACTGGTGTCGAATGCCTCTGATGCCTGCGACAAGTTGCGCTTCGAGGCGCTTGATCACCCGGACTATTTCGAGGATCAACCCAACCTTGAGGTTCGGGTCAGCTTTGACGAAGAAGCGCGCACGGTCACGATCGCCGACAACGGCATCGGCATGAGCGCCGACGAGGCGATTGCCCATCTCGGCACGATCGCCAAGAGCGGTACACGCGAATTCATGGAAAAGCTCGGCGGCGACCAGAAGAAGGACGCCAACCTGATCGGCCAGTTCGGCGTCGGTTTCTATTCAGGCTTCATCGTTGCTGACCGCATCACGGTCGAATCCCGGCGTGCCGGCTTGAGTGCTGACGAGGGCATGCGCTGGAGTTCCGAAGGCACCGGCGAATACGAGATCGAGGCGATCACCCAAGCCGCGCGTGGTACCAAAGTGACTTTGCATCTGCGTGAAGGCGAGGAGGAGTTCCTCAAGACCTGGCGGCTGAAGTCGATCATCAGCAAATACTCGGACCATATCTCGCTGCCGATCCTGATGCGCAAGGAGTCCTGGGACGCCGAGAAATCTGCCCAGGTGATGTCCGACGAATGGGAGAGCGTCAACAAGGCTTCGGCGCTCTGGGCGCGCAGCAAGAGCGAGATCACGCAAGAACAGTACGAAGACTTCTACAAGCAACTCAGCTACGACAGCGAAGCGCCGCTGTCCTATACGCACAACCGCGTCGAAGGTCGCAGCGAATACACGCAACTGCTCTATATCCCGAAGAAAGCGCCTTTCGACCTCTGGAACCGCGACAAGCGCGGCGGCGTCAAGCTCTATGTCAAGCGCGTCTTCATCATGGACGATGCGGAAGCCTTGATGCCGGTCTATCTGCGCTTCGTCAAGGGCGTGATCGACTCGGCCGACCTGCCGCTGAATGTTTCACGCGAGTTGCTGCAGGAGAGCCGCGATGTGAAGGCGATTCGCGAAGGTTCGACCAAGCGCGTGCTGGCGATGCTCGAGTCATTGGCCAATAGCGAGGACGCAGCCGAGCGCACCAAGTATCAGGATTTCTGGAAAGATTTCGGTTCGGTACTGAAGGAAGGCGTCGGCGAGGATCAGCAGAACCAGGAACGCCTGGCCAAGTTGCTGCGCTTTGCCTCGACCCAGTCTGACGAAGGCGTGTCGCTGACCGACTATCTGGCGCGCGCCAAGGTGGATCAGGAAGCGATCTACTACATCACCGCCGAATCGCTTTCGGCAGCCAAGAACAGCCCGCAACTGGAAATCTTCCGCAAGAAGGGTATCGAAGTGCTGCTGCTGGTCGACCGCGTCGACGAATGGATGCTCTCGCATCTGTACGAGTTCGAAGGCAAGCCGCTGCAATCGGTGGCCAAGGGCGCGATCGACCTGGGCAAGCTGCAGGACGAGGAAGAAAAGAAGAAGACTGAAGCTGCTGCCGAGGCTTTCAAGCCTTTGCTGGAACGCCTCAAGCAGACCCTGCAGGGCCGGGCCAAGGATGTTCGCGTCAGTACCCGTCTGGTCGATTCGCCGGCCTGCATCGTCGTCGAGGAAGGCGATATGAGCGGTCATCTGGCGCGCTTGATGAAGCAGGCAGGCCAAGCAGCGCCGACTTCATTGCCGACGCTCGAAATCAACACCGAGCATGCCTTGGTGCGCAAGCTCGAAGCGAGCGAGCATTTCGACGATCTGGCCCAGGTCCTGTTTGACCAGGCGATGCTGGCCGAAGGCGGCCATCTGGAAGATCCGGCGGCTTACGTCAAGCGGGTCAATGCGCTGCTGATGGGCTGATGACGGCGGCTGGGCGCTTGACGCCCGGCCGGATCCGGCAAGTGCAGGTTATTGCCGAAATTACTTGAAATTCGCGTCGGGATCCCAGTCTTCATCGTCGAAGGCGATGAACTGGTCTGGCTCGGGCGGCTTCATCAGCTCCAGTTGTTCGCGTAATTTGGCAACCTGATCGCTCCAGTAATTGGGCGTGCCAAACCAGGGGAAGGCCAGCGGGAATGCCGGGTCGCCCCAGCGCTTTGCCAGCCAGGCGCTGTGGTGGATCATGCGCATTGTGCGCAGTGGCTCGATCAGGGTCAGTTCGCGGCGGTCGAATTCGGCCACCATTTCATAGCCCTCGAGCACGCAAGCGAGTTGCTGGCGCGCGGCCAGCGCATCGCCTGACAGCAGCATCCACAAGTCCTGAACTGCCGGGCCCATCACCGCATCGTCGAGGTCGACGAAATGCGGCCCGCCATCGGGCGTCCAGAGGATGTTGCCGGGGTGGCAGTCACCATGCAGGCGCAGCAATTGCAAGCCCGGCAAGGCGTCGAAATGCTGCTGTATCGCATCCAGGCAGCGCTGCACGATGTCGTTCCAGGCCGGAAAGATTTCCAGCGGAATGCTCGAGTTGCTGATCAACCAATCGCTTGCATCGCGGCCCGGCTTCGCGCTCGACCAATGCAGGCGGTGCAAAAACTCGCGGCTGCGGCCGACGTTGTGCATGCGCCCGAGCAGGCGCCCGATCCAGGTCAGCACTTCCGGGTCTTCAAGCTCGGGAGAGCGGCCCCCTTGGCGCGGCGTGACGGCAAAACGCTGGTTGCCGAAATGGGCCAAGGTGGCGGGATCGCCAGCCAGGGTCAGTGAATTCTGCATGCTGGTCAGCACCCAGGGTGCGGCCACTGGCAGTTCAGCCGCAGCCAGCTCCTGCGCAAAAGAATGCTCTTCAAGAATCTGCTCATCGCTCCAGCGCCCTGGGCGGTAGAACTTGGCCACCGCGATGCGCCCGTCTTCCAGATGCAGTTGCAACACCCTGTTTTCATAGGAGTTCAGCTGCAGCATGCGGCCATCGGCATGAAGTCCTGCCGCTTCGAGCGCATCGAGCATGAATTCGGGCGTCAGCTGGCCGAAGCTTGAGTCTGGGGTCTGGGTCATTGGGGCGGCATCAAGCTGGAAGGTCAGCCTGGGCAGTATCGCAGCTGCTTTGCTGATCCCCGGAGAACTACTGGTTGGCCGCGCTATGTGAGTCTTCGAGCTGGCCCTTCAATTCCCCCACGCCCTCAATCAACTCATCGAGCGCATGGGCGTGGCGCTTGAACTGGAAGTCCAGTTCGGCCATATGGCGCTCCAGGGCCTCGCCAACATGCGAGGTCATCGTGTCGGGTGGCAGGCGCAGCCAGGCATCGGCTTCGGAGCCATCGCGTTCGAGTTTGGCGCCGGCATCGCGGGCAATCTTCAGCATCGGCAGGTTCTCGCTCAAGGCGTGGATGAACAGCGTGTCGACGCCGCGGTTGCGGGCGTGCAAGGCGGAGCGTTCGAACAAGCGTGCGCCGAAACCCCGGCCACGCGCAGGCTTCAGGACCGAGACGCCGAACTCGGCCATGGCCGGATGTCCGTCCCGTTGTGGTGCCGGGGCATAGGCCAGATGGGCCATCGCGATCAACGTCAGTTTGCGATTGAAGATGCCGAGCACCTCGTCGCGATCAAAGTCGATCGACAGCGCGTAACGCTTGATCTGCTCGTCGGCAGCTGGGTAGCCGAAACGCAGATAACGGTCATGTTCATCCAGGCTTAGCAAATGCTGGGCAATACGGTGCCGGTGTCGCTTGGCCAGCGAACGAATCGCGACCCAGGAGGAGATCCTTTTCAGGGCTGAGGCAATTGGCGAGGTCGCTGGACTGTTGTCGTTCTTGTCGATCGGGTTCGAATTCATTGTGAAACCCATGCCCGGAGCTAAGTGATTACCCTGATAGTAACCGCTGCAGGCGGTCTCGATCAGGCGAAGTTTTATCGGCTGAGCTTCCGGCAAGCCCTGCTTGCTGCTACACTCGTCGGCTTTCCTGTATTTGGCTGCGGGGAAGAAGTCTTTGCGCTTGGTGTGAGAGGTCGCGAGATCTGCATTGGACGGGGTTCACCCGGTCTGTTGCTGATGTCAATAAGCGGCACCGAATGCGAGGCAAAGACCTTATTCAGCCATCCGACCGCTTGACTCCGTGTATCGGGGAACCAAGCATTCGAAAGTAACTCATGAAGACCTTCAGCGCCAAGCCGGCCGAAGTGACGCACGAGTGGTTTGTGATTGACGCCACCGATAAGGTGCTCGGACGTGTTGCCAGCGAAGTGGCACTCCGTTTGCGCGGCAAGCACAAGGCCATTTACACGCCTCACGTGGACACCGGCGATTTCATCGTCATCATCAACGCAGAAAAACTGCGTGTCACCGGCAACAAGGCCAATGACAAGGTGTATTACCGTCATTCGGGCTTTCCCGGCGGCATTCATGCCACCAAGTTCAAGGACATGCAAGCCAAGCATCCAGGGCGCGCTCTGGAAAAGGCTGTCAAGGGCATGCTGCCCAAAGGTCCGTTGGGCTACGCCATGGTGAAGAAGCTGAAGGTTTATGCAGGTGGTTCCCACCCGCATGCCGCTCAGCAGCCCAAGGCTCTGGAAATCTAAGGAGCGGTGATGATCGGAAACTGGAACTACGGTACTGGCCGGCGTAAATCGTCGGTTGCTCGTGTCTTCATGAAAAAAGGCAGCGGGCTCATCGTCATCAATGGCAAGGCCGTTGGTGATTATTTTGGTCGTCAGACCTCGATCATGATCGCCAAGCAGCCTTTGCTGTTGACGAACAATGGCGAAGCGTTTGACATCAAGGTCAATGTCCACGGCGGTGGCGAGTCGGGTCAAGCTGGGGCGATCCGCCACGGCATCACCCGCGCGCTGATCGACTATGACGCGACGCTGAAGCCAGAACTGAGCCGTGCAGGCTTTGTGACGCGCGATGCCCGTGAAGTCGAGCGCAAGAAAGTTGGTCTGCACGGTGCTCGTCGCCGTAAGCAGTTCAGCAAGCGCTGATCGATTTGTCACTTGCGGGGCTTGGTCCCGTTGGCGGCAAAATCGCAACAAGGCCGCTTTTTGCGGCCTTGTTTGCTTTTGGGAACGCCGGAAAATACCCACAAAGATGCAGGTGGCTATCCGGCATGGGATCATTGAGCAACAAACGGGTTTTGCCGGGGCTTGAAAGCGCGGCATTCAAACAGGAGTCCCTATGAACGCAGTTCTTGAAACGATCGTGGCTGATGCTGACGAAATGCCGGTGCCCTTGATCTTTACCGACAGCGCGGCGGAAAAGGTGCGTGATCTTGTAGCCGAAGAAGGCAATCCAGAGTTGAAGCTGCGCGTCTTCGTGCAGGGCGGTGGTTGCTCGGGGTTCCAGTACGGCTTTACCTTCGACGAAGCGGTCAATGAAGACGACACGCAGATGCACAAGAATGGCGTCACATTGCTGATCGACGCGATGAGCTTGCAGTATCTGGCCGGTGCTGAAATCGACTACAAGGAAGACCTGCAGGGCGCGCAGTTCGTGATCAAGAATCCGAATGCCACCACAACCTGCGGTTGCGGTTCAAGCTTCTCGGCTTGAGTCATTTTTGACCGGAATGGCCGCCCTTGAGGCGGCTTTTTTTATACCGGATACAAAGCGCCCAGAATGCGCGGCCCCTTGGCACCGGTGACTGCGGGCAGGTTACCCGGCAGCCTGCGCATGAAGCGCATCGACAGCCAGGCAAAGGCCGCCGCCTCGACCTGCATCACCGGCAGGCCCCGGCTGTCGGTCGGCCAGACGGTCAGATTGGGCAGCAAATCCTGCAGTCGTTGCATCAATCGCAGGTTCAGGGCGCCGCCACCGCAGACCAGTAATTCGGCATTGCCCTGGCCGAAGCCCTGAAGGCTGTTGGCAATGCTGCGGGCGCTCAGCTCGAGCAGGGTCGCCTGCACATCCTGCGGCCTGAATGAATCGTGCAATTGCGGCGCCAACCAGGCCAGGTTGAACTGGTCGCGGCCGGTGCTGCGTGGTGGTGGCAGGGCGAAAAACGGCTCGGCCAGCAAGGCGTTCAGCAGCTCCGGCAGAACCTCGCCAGTGGCGGCCCAGGCACCTCCTGTGTCATAGGCCAGTCCCTGCCTTGCCAGGATCCAGTCATCCATCAGGCAGTTGCCCGGGCCGCAGTCAAAGCCCATGGTCTTGCCGTCCTGCCCCAGCAGGCTGATATTGCTGATGCCGCCGATATTCAAAACGGCAAGGTCGTGGCCGTCCTGCCCGAACTGTTCGCGATGAAATGCCGGCACCAGCGGCGCACCCTGACCGCCGGCGGCGACATCGCGGCTGCGCAGATCGCAGATGACAGAGATGCCGGAAAGCTCGGCCAACATGGCGCCGTTGAGCAACTGGATCGTGTAGCCACCTTGCTGACCAGGGCAATGCCTGATGGTCTGACCATGGGCGCCGATCGCCTTGATGTCCTGCGCGGATTTGCCGGCGATCTGCAGCAGTTCCCGGACCCGTTCGGCATAGCCGCTGGCCACGCGATTGCCGGCCACTGCGGCCAGATGCAACTCATTTGCTTGGGGGCTGTTCAAGGCCAGCAGGGCTGACTTGAGCTCGGGATCGAAGGGTTTGAAGCTGTGCGCCAGCACCTGCATGGCGCCGCTTTCATCCGGCTGGGGGAAACTCACCAGCAAGGCATCAATGCCGTCGAGCGAGGTGCCCGACATCAAGCCGATATAAAACTCGGACATGGCCTGAAGCCAGCGACTTAATCGGCGCCGATGACGCCGCCGTCGACGGTCCGGGCTACGCTCAACTGTGACTTGATGCTGGCCACGGTTTGCTGGAACTGGGCCTTCGCTGTGGCCGGCAAGGTCACAGACTCGGAGGCGCGGGCGATCACGCGCGGATCCTGTTGCGATCCCTTGACGCGGAATTCAAAGTGCAGATGCGGGCCGGTGGCCCAACCAGTGGCGCCGACCGCGCCGATACGCTGACCCTGGTCGAGGCGCTGGCCTTTCTTCACGTCGATGCGGCTCAAATGCCCGTAGACGGTGGT
>CANFIC010000116.1 GCA_947446685.1 Burkholderiales bacterium | reverse complement strand
ATCGTCGTGCTCGAACTGCTGGTCTGGCCCTGGGGCAACCAGAAGAGCACCGAACTGGGCGAGCGCTATGACAAGCGCAGCGACTTGTCCAGGGTGGCGCCGGGCCAGTTCCAGAGCTCGCGCGACGGCTCGCGGGTCTTCTTCATCGACCGCGACCAGGAAGATGGCCGCACCGGCCGCAATGTCTTCATCCTGTCGAGCCTTGGCAACAGCGAATCGGTGACCACTTCGCTGAAAGGCCATATCGAACAGGCCGAACCCGATCGATTCCTGGTGCTCGATCGCGGCCAGCGCAATGAAGTCAATAGCCAAAGCGGTGAAAAGACCCTGGCCCGCTTCGAGCAATACAAGGTCCAGGCGGACCCGCAGGTGCTGCGTTCGGTGGACAAGTTGCCGCCCAAGGCGACCCGGACAATGGAATTGCTGCGCGCGCCACTGCCGCGCAATCAAGGTGAGTTGACCTGGCGCTTCGGCATGATCCTGGGCAGCATCAATATGGTTCTGCTCGGCCTGGGCCTGGCAGCCACCAACCCGCGGCGCGCCAGCAACTGGAATCTGCTCTTCGCCTTGCTGAGCTTCATCGTCTATTTCAACCTGATCAACCTGAGCCAGGCCTGGGTCACCAATTCGCGCATGGCAATCGGCCCGGCCTTGCTGAGTCTGCATGGCTCGGCTTTCCTGCTGGCGCTGCTGCTGCTGTGGTTACGCGATCAAGGCAATCGCCTGTACCTACCCTTCAGCCGAGCAGCCCGCGCATGAAGACCGTTCGCCGCCTGCTTTACCGTGACATCACCGGTTCGGTGGTCTTCGTCGCCCTGGCCTTCATGTCGCTGTTTTATTTCATCGACTTTGTTGACGAACTCGACCGCATGAGCCGCGCCGGGGCGGGTCCAGCCCAGGCCGCCCTGCTCGCCTTGCTGAAGCAACCCGGCCATCTGTATGAGCTGTTTCCGATTTCAGTCCTGATCGGCAGTATTTTTTCGCTGGCAAGAATGGCCCAATCGAGTGAGTTCACAATTCTGCGTACCGGCGGATTGGGCCCGAGGCGGGCCTTGTCCATGCTCGCCAGCCTGGCGCTGGGTTTTGCCTTGCTGACCTTCGTCGTCGGCGACTTTGTCGCACCCTGGTTCGATCGCCAGGCCGACAGCGTCCGCGCCCATGTCGCAGGCAAGCTCGCCCTGGGTAGCAGCGGCGCCTGGCTGAAGGACCACCAGTCGACCCAGGCGGGTGAGCGAAGTTTCTCGATCAATGTACGCCGAGCCAGTGCCGCTGGCGCCTTGCAAGGCATCCGGATCTTCGAGTTCGACGCCAATGGTGGACTCGTCGCCAGGATCGAGGCCAAGAGCGCCCAGGTCGACGCGAACGGCCAATGGGAGCTCAGCGATGTTCAGCAAACCCGCTGGCTGACGCCGCCAGTCAATGCTGCCGGCAATGAAACCGGCAACCGTCAGTTGGTGATGGCGGAGACCAGCCCCAAGCTGATCTGGCAGAGTTCCTTGAGTGCCAGCGTGATCGCAGCTGCAGTATTGCCCTCGATGTCAATGTCGACCGTTGAGCTCTACCGTTATACCGAACATCTGTCGAGCCAGGAACAAGCGGCCCAGGCACACAACATCCAGTTCTGGCGCAAGGCCTTCTATCCATTTGCCTGCTTCGTGATGGTGGCCCTGGCCCTGCCCTTTGCCTATCTGCATGGCCGCTCTGGCGGCATCAGCCTGATGGTGTTCGGCGGCATCATGCTGGGCATCAGCTTCGTGCTGCTGAACAACCTTGCCGGCCATGTCGGCCTGCTGCAGAACTGGACGCCCTGGGCGGTGGCGGCAACGCCGAGCCTGGTCTACCTTGCCATGTCGCTGGCGGCCTTTGGCTGGCTGGTGCGTTTCCGCTGATGACGATGACACCTGAACCGATCGACGGAATGCTGCTTTTTGCCCATGGCGCACGCGATGCCGCCTGGGCCAGACCTTTTGAAGCGGTGGCGCGCCGGATTGCGCTGCAGCGCCCCGAACTGCCGCTGGTGCTGGGCTTTCTCGAATTCATGCAGCCAGGGCTCGAAGCCGCAGCCCATCAACTCGCAGCGCGCGGTTGCCAGCGCGTCCATATCGTGCCGATGTTTCTGGGCACCGGCGGCCATGTGCGGCGCGACATTCCGCCCTTGATCGAGCGTCTGGTCGAACAATATGGCAGCCGCGTCGAATGGCTGCTGCACCCTGCCCTGGGTGACCAGGAACGGGTCATCGACGCGATGACGGCAGCCAGCTTGTCGTGGCTCGACGCAAGCAGTGACGGAAGCCAGCCATGAACCTGCACCAGTTCCGTTTCGTCCAGGAAGCCGCGCGCCGCAATCTCAACCTGACCGAGACCGCCAAGGCGCTCTTCACCTCGCAGCCAGGCGTCTCGAAAGCGATCCTCGAACTCGAAGAAGAGCTCGGCGTCGACATCTTTTCCCGCCATGGCAAACGCCTGCGCAGCATCACCGAACCAGGCCAGCAGGTGCTGGCGGCGATCGAGACGATCATGCGCGAAGTCGGCAACCTGAAGCGCATCGGCGAGGAATATTCAAAGCAAGACACCGGCAACCTGTCGATCGCCACCACCCACACCCAAGCGCGCTATGTGCTGCCCGGGCCGGTGATGCAACTGCGCAAACAACTTCCCCTGGTCCGCGTCAGCCTGCACCAGGGCACCCCGGACCAGGTGGTGCGGATGCTGCTTGACGACAGCGCCGATGTCGGCCTGGCGACCGAATCGCTGGCGGATGTGCCCGGCCTGATCAGCCTGCCCTGCTATGAATGGCAGCATGTGATGGTGGTCCCGTCAGCCCATCCGCTGGCCAAGGTCGAGCGGATCAGCCTGGAGCAACTGGCGCTGGAACCGCTGGTGTCTTATCACTCAAGCGTTGCCGGCCGCAGCCGTATCGACCGCGCCTTCGCAGCGCGCCAGTTGACCCCGACGATCGCCCTCGATGCGATCGACTCGGATGTGATCAAGACTTATGTGCGCCTCGGCCTGGGCGTCGGCATCGTGGCCGAAATGGCGATGCGTGAAGATACGCCGGGCAGCGATCTGGTGGCGCGACCGCTCGGGCATCTATTCGGTCAGAATGTCACCCGCATCGCCTTCAAGCGGGGTGCTTATCTACGCAACTATGTCTACACCTTTGCTGAATTGCTGTCCGATCGTCTGAACCGCCATCTGCTCGAGCGCGCGATGCACGGCCATGCCGACGACTTCAGCCTTTGAACCCAACCGGAACCATTACCTTGAACCACACACCTGTCCTGCAAAGCCGCATGCCCAAGGTCGGCACGACGATTTTCACCACCATGTCTGCCCTGGCCCAAACCCATGGCGCGGTCAATCTGGGCCAGGGATTTCCAGATTTCCAATGTGACCCGGCGCTGCCCGAAGCGGTCAACCATGCGATGCGCAGCGGCCACAACCAATACCCGATGATGAGCGGCGCGCCGGTGTTGCGCGAGGCCGTGGCCGAAAAAATCCGCGCCCAATATGGCCTCAGCTACGACGCCACCAGCGAAATCACCATCACTGCCGGCGCCACGCAGGCGATCTTCACCGCCCTGCTGGCGATCATTCACCCCGGTGATGAAGTGATCGTGCTCGAGCCCTGCTACGACAGCTATGTGCCCAACATCGAACTCGCCGGCGGCGTGGTCGTGCGCGTGCCTTTGACGCCGGACAGCTTCAGGCCCGATTTCGCCCTGATTGCCGCAGCGATCACCCCGCGCACCCGGGCCTTGATCATCAACTCGCCGCACAACCCGACTGCCACCGTCTGGACCTTGGCCGAAATGCAGCAACTGGCTGATCTGCTGCGCGGCACCGAACTGCTGCTGATCAGCGACGAGGTCTATGAACATATGGTTTTCGACGGCGCCGCCCATCAAAGCGTCGCGCGCTTCCCCGAACTGGCTGCGCGCAGCTTCATCGTTTCGAGCTTCGGCAAGACCTACCATGTGACCGGCTGGAAGATCGGCTACGTCGCCGCGCCTGCGTCCCTGACGCATGAATTCCGCAAGGTGCACCAGTTCAACGTCTTCACCGTCAACACGCCGATGCAGCATGGCCTGGCTGCCTTCATGGCCGACCCCAAGCCCTATCTTGAACTGCCGGCCTTCTACCAGCGCAGCCGCGATCTGTTTCGCGCCGGACTGGCCAATAGCAAATTCGACTTGCTGCCCTGCGAAGGCACTTATTTCCAATGCGTTGACTATGGCCGGATCAGCAATCTGGGCGACCAGGAGTTCTGCACCTGGCTGACGCGCGAGGTCGGCGTCGCAGCGATTCCGGTCTCGGCCTTTTATGACGCCGGCTGCTCAAGAAGCGTCGTGCGCTTTTGCTTCGCCAAGCGCGACGAGACCCTGCTCAAAGCGCTCGCGCTTCTGCAGCAGCTCTGAGGCCGACCGCAGGAACGCGCTGGCTGGGCGCAGTGCTGCGCAAGAGACCCTGCTCCAAGCGCTGGCGCTGCTGCAGCAACTCTGAGGCCGACTACAGGAACGCGCTGGCTGGGCGCAATGCTGCGCAAGAGTGCCTGCTCCAAGCGCTGGCGCTGCTGCAGTAACTCTGAGGCCGACTGCAGGAACGCGCTGGCTGGGTGCAATGCTGCGCTCATGTCCTCCGGTGGCAGCCTTTGGCCGCCACCTCCCCCTTTACTTCGCTCCGCATTGCACCCAGCCAGCGAGCCGCCGCGCTCAAAGCGTTGGCGCTGCTGCAGCAGCTCTGACCCCAATAGATACCGCTTAGTCAAACGATCAAGAGGTAACCCAAGCGCGGCGGGCGAGCGGCGCAGCAATCTGGATCGAGCCGACCGCAGGAACGCGCTGGCTGGGCGCAATGCTGCGCTCATGTCCTCCGGTAGCAGCCTTTGGCCGCCACCTCCCCCTTTACTTCGCTCCGCATTGCACCCAGCCAGCGAGCCGAGGCGCTCAAAGCGTTGGCGCTGCTGCAGCAGCTCTGACCCCAATAGCTACTGCTCAGTCAAACGCTAAAGAGTTGCCCAAAGCACGGCGGGCGAGCGGCGCAGCGAAGTAAAGGAGGAGGCCGGGCGCAGCCCGAGCCGGGGGACATGAGCGCAGGCGCTCGCCCGCCGTGCTGGCCGCTGTAGTCCATCCGAACCCATCTCAGACCGCATAACCCGGCATTTGCCGGTCGAGGCGGCGCAGCAGCCCGGGCCAGGTCAGGCCCGCGCCAAGCCCTTTGGTCACCTGTGCAGCCTGCTGTTTGGCGCCGGCGATGATGGCAGGGTTGATATGCAGCAGCGGCCCGCCGCCGGCCTGCGCACGCAGCTGAATATTGCAGACGGCTTCGAACAGATACATCTGCAAGAAGGCATCAGCCACCGTCTTGCCGACGGTCAGCAAGCCGTGATTGCGCAGCAGCAGATAGCCCTTGTCGCCCAGATCGTCGATCAGCCTAGGCTTCTCGGCATCGTGCAGCGCCACGCCTTCGTAGTCATGATTGCCGAGGCTGGAGAGCACGAAAATCGATTGCTGCGACAGCGGCAACACACCGCCGGCCTGCGCGCTGACCGCCACACCGTTGATCGAGTGGGTGTGCAGCACGCATCCGGCATCCTCCCGCGCCCCATGCACGGCGCTGTGAATGACGAAGCCAGCCGGATTGACCGGAAACGGCGAAACGCTGAGCTTGTTGCCATCCATGTCAATACGGATCAGGCTCGAAGCGGTGATTTCCTCGAACATCATGCCGTAGGGATTGATCAGGAATTCATCATGCTTGCCAGGCAACCGGGCGGTCACATGGGTGAACACCAGGTCATCCCAGCCGAACAGCGCCACCAGACGGTAAGCGGCGGCCAGCTCGACGCGTAAATTCCATTCGGCCTCGCTGACATGCTCGCGGCAGGAAGCAATGGTGGGCAATTGATGGCTGATTGACATGCATTTCTCCGGTTGTTGAGCAACTTGTCACCGGCCGGAAAAGGGCCTTGCGCAAGCTCGTGGACAATAGCCCGAAAGATAGCAGCTTCCTGCTCTCACGCCAGCGACAAAGCCGATGAACAGTTCAGTTCTGACAATTCTTGAACGCAGCAATATCGAGTCAGGATCATGGTTCTCCCGACTCTCGCCGAACCTGCGCAACGACATCCTGTCGCGCGCAACCGTGCGGCGCCTGGGCGATTCGACCCTGGTCTCATGCCGCGGCGATAGCGCCGAAGAATGGGTCGGCGTGGCCAAGGGTGCGGTGCGGGTCAGTTCGGTGTCGCTCGCCGGCAAGCAGGTCTCACTGACCTATGTCGAGCCTGGCACCTGGTTCGGCGACATCTCCCTGTTCGACGGTTTGCCGCGAACCCATGATGCCGACACCCATGGCGAGACCACCTTGCTGGTGGTGCGCAAGCCCGACTTCAAGGAGTTGCTGCAGCGCCATACCGAACTCTATGAAGCCCTGCTGCGGCTGAACTGCCGGCGCCTGCGGCTGATGTTTGATGTGGTCGAAGATCTCAATACCAAGCCGCTGGGCGCACGACTGGCCAAGCAGATCCTGCTGCTGGCGCGCTCCTATGGCGTGCCGCAGGGCGAAGAAATCCGCATCGGCCTGCAACTGGCGCAGGAGGACCTGGCACAACTGCTCGGCGCCTCGCGTCAACGCGTCAACCAGGAGCTGAAGGGCTTCGAACGCGACGGCGCCGTGCGGGTCGAACCGACCCGGCTGGTGGTGCTGAACAAGGACAAATTGCTGGCGATCGCCAACCGGTAGTCGCAGCTATGCTTGCCGCGGCTGTTTGATGAAATAAGCAAGGACAAGATGGATAAATTCACCGGAACTCGCGCCTTGACCCAGGCCCTCGATCTCGAGGCGCTGGAGCGCTGGCTGAGCGCGCATGTCGATGGCTTCGCCGGACCCTTGAGCATCGAGCAGTTCAAGGGCGGGCAATCGAACCCGACTTACAAGGTCAGCACGCCGGGCGGCGCCTATGTGATGCGCTCCAAGCCCGGGCCCAAGGCGCTGTTACTGCCTTCAGCGCACGCGATCGAGCGCGAGTTCGCGGTCATGCATGCCTTGCAAGGTACGGCCGTGCCGGTGCCCAGGATGCTGGCCTTGTGCGAAGACGAAGCGGTGATCGGCCGCGCCTTCTACCTGATGGAATTCATGCAGGGCCGCATCCTCTGGAATCCGGCCTTGCCGGAGATGGACAACGCCGAGCGCAGCGCCATCTATGCCGAGATGAACCGCGTTGTCGCCGCGCTGCACCAGGTTGATTACAAGGCCATCGGGCTGGAAAACTATGGCCGACCGGGCAATTATTTCGAACGCCAGATCAGCCGCTGGACCAAGCAGTACCTGGCCTCGGTGACCGACCCGATCCCGGCCATGGATCAATTGATCGCCTGGCTGCCCGAGAACATCCCGGCCTCAGCGCGCGACGAAAACGAAGTGGCCATCGTGCATGGCGACTTCCGCATCGACAACCTCGTCTTCCACCCGACCGAGCCACGCGTGATCGCCGTCCTCGACTGGGAGCTTTCCACCCTGGGCCATCCGCTGGCCGATTTCAGCTACCACTGCATGGTCTGGCATATCCAGTCATCGGGCGCGGCGCGCGGCATCGGCGGCATGGATCTGGCCGCTCTGGGCATCCCCGATCAACTCAGCTATGTGCGCAGTTACTGCGAACGCAGCGGCCGCGCCGATGTCGATGCGGTGATGCAGGACTGGAACTTCTACCTCGCCTACAACCTGTTCCGCATCGCCGCGATTCTGCAAGGCATTGCCAAGCGGGTGGTCGACGGCACCGCCTCCAGCACCCAGGCCCGCGAAGCCGGCGCCGGCGCCAGGCCGCTGGCCGAACTCGGTTGGCGCTTCGCCTGCTGACCATGTCGCTGCTGAAAAACGGCACCCGCTGCGTCATCATCGGTGGCTGCCGTGAAAACATCGGTCTGGTGGTCGAAGTGGTCGAGCATCTGGGCCGCCTTGGCGCCAGCGACGATGCCTACCGCATCAGGACCGTCAGCGGCCGCCCGTTCCAGCAACTCTGGCAAGGCGCTGACCTGCTACGCGGCCATTCCGACGAAGCCATCACCGATCGCCACAAGCTGCGACCGCTGGTGGACCCCAAGGCTTTGAGCGGTTTGCCACAGCTTGAAGAACTGCTGAGCTGAGGCAGCTTTCGAGTTTGCGAAGCACTTTGGGGATCAGGGCGACCCCAAGCGACCCCTGAACCACTGGGCCAACGCCTGCTCATCCATAAGGCCGGCAGCTAACGACTGCAGGATCTGAACGGCGTCAAGCTGCGTAAAAACCAGCGTCTGGCCGTTATTGATGAGAAAAACACGCGCAATAACCCATGCCGTGGGCTTGCTTCCATCGATAAATCCATGATTGCGCGCCAATCCATAGGCGTAGGCAGCGGCCAAATCCGCTGCGTCAGGAACCGGGTCGCCATCGCTGGCAAGTTGTTGCGCCTGCGCCAGCGCCGATTCCACTGCATTCTTGTCTCGTAACCCGATCAACCCGCCATGCCTGGCCAGTTGCATGTCATGCACTGCGTACACCAGCGCGGGCTTGATCCATCGCCACAAGTTCATTGCGCCAAGATCCTGAGGACCTCACGGTCATCATGCATGACGCCTTCGGCCAAAGCCATCTGACGTGCAAACTCGGGGTCATACGGCGTGATGCGCAGTGCGCCATCTGGCGCTTCAGTGAGGTAGAGCGTGTCGCCTTTCTTGACATTCAAGCTCAACTTGGCTTCCTTGTTCAGGATGAAGCCCTCCGACCCGCCCACCGTCGTCACTTTGAATGTCAGCATACCGATCCCTTCATATATAAGAAAAATTACATAAGCCCGGAATGCTCGACACAAGCAACAACTGACGGAGCGGTCCGCAGCGACATCCAGCTCGGGCGCGGCAGACGAGCTGACTCGTCGCCAGACTCACAAGCACGGTCTGGCTGGTCGGCCTCAATGCCTGCTGGTCCATTGCCAAGGGAAGCCTTCTGACACGGTCACCACGGCCGTCTGTCTGGCCCTGAAAAAATCGCCGCTATGACGGCAACAAATCCGGCACGCCGCCGCCACCGGTGCAGACGAGCGACCAGCCAATCGGCCCTGACTTGCGTTGACGCAATTGAAAAAGATTGCCACAATAGTTATTATTACTATTTAATGCAGATTCGAGCAATTTGCCGCACTTAACAACATCAGCCCTTCACCCTGACCTTTCACAACTTGCGGTGTCTCTCTCTGTAGCCCGCGATGAAGCGAAGCGCAATGCGGGGCCAACCCGGCCCGGTAAGCCCGCCATAAACAACGATCATTTTTCAGTTTCACCGAGGGGTACAGATTGATGCCGAACGACCGGGTTGACTGAAACAACGCACGTCGGACCGGGACGATGTCAATCGAATGGCTACCCAAATAGGTAAGCTGGATTCTCGGTAGCAAGGTCGATTCAGTCGATAAGCAAACAGTTTCACGATCGCAATGGTATGGCAATCATCGACACGATTTTCAGTCGACTGACTTCGATGGAACCGCCGGATTTCGAGCCGCGGATCTAGATCAATTTTAAAAGTTACGTAGACCGAACTCAGTCTGCAAATAATTTGGACTTTATTACTATTTTATATAACCGAGATTTAGGGTGAATTTATTTAAAAAGGAATCATATGCTAGAGCTAAATTTTGATAATAGGAATATACAACCATACTCGTGCATTGGGTTGATCGAGACAAAATGGTCAGACGGCAGCTACTCTTTAGGAACTTGCAGTTTGGTTGGACGCAACGATATATTAACTGCAGGAACCTTGGTATATAATCCCGATAAAAATGGATGGGCAACAAGTTTTACATTTTACTTTGGTGCAGACTACAATTCAATCAGTGGAACTTTGGAATCTTGGATTTCAAATCCATTAATTTCGAAATGGACAATTAATGCTTGGACGACCCAAATATACGCCGACGCGAACAATTCAACGATGCTCAAAAGTGAGTCGCAATATGATGTTGCACTGATAGGCGTCGATGTACCAATCGGCGACTCGCTCGGATGGCTGGGATTGAGCCCGGGATATAATGGCATCCAAGTTGCCGCAGCCGTAGGGTATCCTGCGGGCTCGACCGGGATGATGATGGATTCAGTTTCCGTCTCGAGTAATTACGTTTACGGCACATATGATACTGTATTACCAGTTATGGGCGCTGGCT